>JANYBQ010000360.1 GCA_025360705.1 Betaproteobacteria bacterium
CCGGTGGTGTTGCTCATCATGGGCCTGGGCATGCAACTGGTGGCCTGGCCACCGGAACTGGTGCAGGCGCTGATAGCGGCGGGGTACCGCGTGATCCGGCATGACAACCGCGACATTGGCCTGTCGCAGCATTTCGACCACTTGGGCGTGCCCAACATGATCTGGGCCATGCTGCGGTTCAAACTGGGGCTGGCAATCCAGGCGCCGTACAGCCTGCGGGACATGGCGGCAGATTCGATCGGGGTGCTGGACGCGCTGGGCGTGAAGAGAGCCCACATCGTGGGTGTCAGCATGGGCGGCATGATCGCCCAGCACGTGGCGCTGGCGGCTCCAGACCGCGTGGCCAGCCTCACCAGCATCATGAGTTCCAGTGGAGCACGCGGCTTGCCGTCAGCCAGGCCCAAGGTAATGCAGGCAATGTTCAGCCGCCCGGCCAGCAATACACGCGAAGACGTCGTGGCGCACTATGTCAAGCTCTACAAAGCCATCGGCAGTCCGGGTTTTCCGATTTCCGAGGCCGAGATGGTGGAGCGCATTTTGCAGGGCGTCCAGCGTAACTTCCATCCAACCGGAACGATGCGCCAGATGGTGGCGATTGCCGCGGACAGCGATCGCGCGGCAGCGCTGGCGCGTATCGACCGGCCAACGCTGGTGCTGCACGGACGCGCCGACCCGCTGGTTCCGTTCCCCTGCGGCGAAGACACCGCGCGCCGTATTTCCGGCGCGCAGCTGGTCGGCATAGGCGGCATGGGGCATGACCTTCCGCCCGGTGTCGTGGAGCGGTTGCTTGCGCCGCTGGTCCCGTTTTTGCTGGCGCACAGCTGATTTTTATTTACACGGATCGATGTCGCAGCATGTCTACGCCTGAGCAATCGCAACTTGGTAAAGCTTCTTCTTACCCTGACCATTACGACGCATCGTTGCTTTTTCCGATGCCGCGCGCCGACAAGCGGCATGAGATCGGAGTGGGTGACAAGCCGCCATTTTTTGGCGCCGACATCTGGACCGCGTTCGAACTCGGATGGCTCAATACCAGGGGCAAACCACAGGTAGCGCTGGCCCACATTACGGTGCCGTGCGAGACCCCGAACATCATCGAAAGCAAGTCTTTCAAGTTGTATCTGGGCAGCTTCAATAACAACCAGTTTTCCGATGCTGCCAAGGTGCAGGCGCATATCCGCGCCGACCTGAACGAGGCCTTATGGCGTGGCGCGCCGGCACTGCGGTCCGGCGTGGGCGTGAAGATTTTGTTGCCCGAGACGTTCGACCGCGAGCCGCTGCAGGAACTCGATGGCCTGAGTCTGGACCGGCTGGATATCGAATGCACGCGGTATACGCTCGCGCCCGACCTGCTCAGCGCCATCCAGAATGAACCACCGGTGAGCCAAGTGTTGACCAGCAACCTGCTCAAAAGCAATTGCCTGGTGACCGGGCAGCCCGACTGGGGCAGTGTGCAGATAGCTTATGCAGGCCCCGAGATTAACCAGGAGGGGCTACTGCAATATCTGGTGAGTTTTCGCAACCACCACGAGTTTCACGAGCAATGCGTGGAACGCATCTTCATGGACATCTGGACGCGCTGCAAACCGACCAAACTGGCGGTCTACGCGCGCTACACGCGCCGCGGCGGGCTGGACATCAATCCATTCAGGACCAGTTATCCGCAGGCACTACCGCGCAATGCGCGCAACGCGCGGCAGTAAAGCTTAGGCAGTAACGTTTATTTGGTAATGATGTCCCGGTGCAACGGTGCCAGCAAGGCCAGGAATTTGTTCTGCTCCCGAAATGGAGTGCCCCTGCCATCCATGGCCAATTGCAGGTGCTCGATTACCTGGTTGAAGTTTGCCTTGGTGATTCCCAGGTCCTTGTGCGAAGCTTTCATGGTGTCGCCTTCGTATTTGCAGGGGCCGCCGGCAAGCATGCAGAATTGGTCGCCAATCTGCTCCTTCAAGCTCGGCAGTTTTGTGTTTTTGAACATCTCGCCGATGCGCGGGTCCGCCACCACGCGGTTGACGAAGTCATTGACCAGCAAGGTGATGCCGGGCTTTTCGCCCAGCGCCTTGTAGAGCGCGTCACCCGTACTGGCATCCTGCGCAATGGCGGGCACATGCAGCAGACTGCCGACGACCAGACATAGCGTGCTAAAAATTTTGTTCATATTTCTTCTTCGACGGACAAGCGTGAGACAGCGAGGCGCGTTTTTCGTTCAAAAAGCGAATTGCCCCGACAGGTAGTAACCGGTCTGACCGCGGTTGCCGGTTATGCCCGGAATAACCTTGCCCAGGTCAACCCAGGCCAGCGTTAGCGAAAGGTTCTTGCCGGGCGCCCAGGCAACAAAGACGTCTTTCCAGTCCTGCTCGCGCAAGGCGGTGCCGAGGCCGGCTGCCGCGCCCCGCGCCTCCAGATTGTTGGGCTTGAAGCGGTATTCAGCCCCTACGGCAATGTTCTTGCCCAGCATCAGCGCCATCGAAAATTCGGGTTGCAGACCCCGGCTGTTGCGCCCGGGTGCGCCGGAACCAAAACCCAGCAGACCGTTCTGGTTGGCGTTGGTGGAGCGTAAGGCGCCGCTGACAAGAAGGCTTTGCGCCAGCAGCAACTTGGTGGCACTGATGTACAGGTCGATGCCATCGGTCCTGGTGCCCAAAAACCGCAGAACCGAACCGATGGAGCCAGGGAAGACGCGTTTGTATAGCAACCCGACCGCCACCTGCGGCATCGGCGAGTCGCTGTTCAGTACCGCGTCGCCCGCCACTTTTAGCTTCAGGCCCAACACGTCCATGCGGATCTGCTGGTCCTGTGTCACGCCAAATGGCGCAATCCCGTTGAGCGCCACTGCGGGGGCCGCATTGAAGTTCTGCCGCGCCAGCGAAAGCTCGAAACGGTTGTGAAAGCCCAGTGCGGCGCCATAGCCCGTCAATTCGTAGTCCTGCGTTACGGCCCTCGTGAGATAGGCCGATCCACCCACTTCGCCGTCTGTTGCATTGGAGCCTATGACAGCCCACGGCGACAGGCCACCACCGGCCGCGCCTTCGATATTGCTGATGCCGCCCGTTAGCAACAACTTGCCAGTGTCGGCATGAGCGGAGGCTGCGCCAATGCCAACCAATGCCACAGCAGCAAAAAGCGCCTGAGCGCACTTGCGCAACAGGATAAAGCTTAGTTGAAAGGGGTACATTTTTCGACAATTCAGATCACTGAAGACTCGTCATCGATATTGAAGGAGGGCAAATTTTTAGCGCTTGTAGGATACATCTTACGGAGATTGACGTTAAAAAAGGCGTTGACATCGAAAATGCGTCCGACGTAGAAAGCTACAGGTTGATTAACAATCATCCTGCAACTCCAAGTAACGGTAATTGAATCCAATTCCTTTTGGTTTGCGTACTTGAGATGCAGCAGTTGCTGCGTTCTACTAACCGGAGATTGAATATGACAACTAAGCTGAAATATATTTCTGGTGCTTGTGTGTTGCTGGCCGTGGCCAGTAGCGCATTCGCGTCCAGCCACCGTGAAGCGCCGTTCATTGCCGGCAACCCCAAAGTCGACGCTACCGACCTTTATATGTTTCGGAGTTACGAAACCGGTCGGCAGGACTTCGTGACGATCCTGGCCAATTACCAGCCATTCCAGGATCCGCAGGGCGGCCCCAATTTTTACATGTTCGACCCGAGTGCGCTGTACGAGATCCATGTGGATAACGTCGGCGATGCAGTTGAACACCTTACCTTTCAGTTCCGCTTCAAGAATACTTCCAAGGCTACGGCGCTTACCGTGGGCGGCAAGGCGGTGAAGATTCCGCTGATCAACAGCGGTGTGATCTCGGGCGTCAATCCGGCCGCGCTAAATGTGCGGGAGACCTTCACGATCGACGTAGTTCGCGGCGGACGCCGCGCCACAGGGGGCTCAAAAGTTACCAATGCAAGCGGCGGTGCTACTGTATTTGACAAACCTGTGGACAACATCGGCGACAAGGCTTTCGGCGGCGCGACCGGCTATGCGACCTATGCCAACCAGCATATTTACAATGTCAACATTCCGGGCTGCGCAACTCCGGGTCGCGTGTTTGTTGGCCAGCGTAAAGAATCTTTTTACATCGCGGTGGGCAAAATCTTCGATCTTTTCAACTTGAATCCGCTTGGCCCTGAGGTGGGTGGCAATAACAATGACCTGGAAGGCAAGAACATCAGTACGCTGGCGATGGAAGTTCCTATTACCTGTTTGGCCCCCGGAACGGAAAAGGTGATTGGCGCTTTCACGACCGCCAGCCTGCGCCAAGGCCGCCTGCTGAATGGTTCGCCTCGTGACCGAGACGATGTAGCGCGCCATGGCGGTGCCTGGACCCAGGTATCGCGTTTGGGTATGCCATTGGTGAATGAGGTGGTTATCGGTATCGACGACAAGGACAAGTTCAACGCGTCCAAGCCCAAGAACGACGGTACCAACTTCGCAGACTACGTAACCAACCCGGTATTGCCGGCGCTGATCGAGTCCTTGTTTCCATCGGCCAAAGCGCCTACCAACTTTCCACGCACGGACCTGGTGACGGTGTTTCTCAAGGGTATCAAGGGAGTGAACCAGCCTGCAAACGTTGTAGCCAGTGAGATGTTGCGGCTCAACACCGCCACCCCGGTGGTGGCAGCGGCCTCCCAAAATCCCTTGGGCGTTGCTGCTGGTGATTTGGCGGGATTCCCGAATGGCCGTCGTCCGGCCGATGATGTGGTGGATCTTTCGATACGCGTAGCCATGGGTGCTTTGTGCGTTTTGACGGGGTCTACGGACACATTGCAAGTGGGGTGCAAGCCGGCCGACGCGCCTGCCGGTGGGCTTGCGCTGACCGATGGCGTACGCAAGACCGCAGCCAATTACGGCGTGACTTTTCCGTATTTGACAACACCGTTGCCCGGCAATTTCAACCCAGCCGCAGCGGCTGGCACTACTTACCCATAACACTGGAAAGGCACGTCAAATGATCAAGATACATAGCCTGTGGCTTACGGCTGCAGTCGCAACAACGCTGACTCTGTCCGCTTGTGGTGGCGGTGGTGGAGATACTGCCGCAGCCGTTCCCGATACAACCGTGCCCGCTAGCGCGAGCGCCAGCGGTGCGGCCTTCATGTCATTCATTCAGGGACTTAATCCTGCCGACGAAACGTCCGAGCCTCTGACGATCGGCGACAACTTTGCCGTTCCGGACGATGACACAAATGATGCGACGGCATTGAGCTGACAGAGTAACGAGCAACGGAGCGCGATGAAACCGGAAACCCGCGGACGTTGCGCAAAGTGGATTGCCTGGGCGCTGGCTGCACTGCAAGCCAGCGCCTTTGCCGTGTCCGTAGTTTCACCGGGCCGTGATGACGAGGTACTGGAGGTGCTACCTGCCGTCACCCTCAGCCGGCCGGCTCGCATAATTTCCGCGCCTCGGATCGCAAACCCACAGGCAGCGGCGATACAGGCCAGAAAAGACATCAGGGTGGCGCGCCAGACCGGCGACACCCGCTACTGGGGCCGTGCGCAAGCAGAGCTTGGCCCGTGGTGGGACCACCCGGATGCGCCGGCCGATCTGGCCATATTGCAGGCGACCGTGCAACAAGGTCGCCATGAATTTGAAGCCTCGCGTAAGGTACTGACTGCAGCGCTTGCCCGCTCACCCGGCGATGCGCAGGGCTGGCTGAATCTGGCCGCACTGGAACGGCTGTCGGCTCGTTATGCGCAATCGCTGCATGCTTGTGACGCTGTCGCACGCGCCGGGCAGGCGCTGTATGCGCAAGCCTGCCGCCTGGAAACCCAATCTTTGCAGGGACAGCAGGCGGCCGCCGCGCAGGGGTTTCAAAGCCTGTTGACGCAGACCGTAAACGACGATCAGCGCAGTTGGTTGCTGTCCTTGCTGGCCGAGAGCCAGGAACGGGCTGGGCGCGACACGGCGGCGGCGGATGCCTATACCCGCAGTCTTGCGCTCGACCCGGACCTGTATACCTCGATTGCTTTCAGCGACTTCCTGTTACGCACCGGCAAGACCCAGCAGGCGCAGCGGATATTGGAACCCTTGCCCGAGACCGATGCGGTGTTGCTGCGCCGCGCCTCCGCATGGCGCCGATTAGGCGATGCGCGCTGGACCGAGATGCGCTCCACACTGCGCGAACGCGCTGCCGCACTGGTGCGTCGCGGCGACGACCCGACGCTGCATGCGCGCGAACTGGCGTTGACGTCTTTGTGGCTGGACGACGACCCGGTCGCCGCGTTGCGGCTTTCGCGGCGCAATTTGCAATTGCAGCGCGAGCCGGTCGACTGGTGGGTGGCGCTGCAGAGCGCGCGCCTGGCCAAGGACACAGCGGCAATGAACGAGGTGAGCAGCGCCATAGATGCGGCCGGGCTGGTCGACGCGCGGCTGGCAACGGCCCAGCAGATCGGTAGCCGTTGAGCGGCGGCGTAAAGGCCGCGTGCCTGGCTTGCCTGCTGCTTTTTGGCGCCGCATCGGCGCTGGCGCACAAGGGCAGCGACGCGTATCTGGATGTGCAGGAAGTTGGCCCGGTGGCTGGTGCGGCAAACGCGCCGGACGGTCAGCAGATTGATTACCGGTTTTCGCTGGCGATTGCGATCAAGGACCTGGACTTGCTGGTGCCGATCGATGCCAACGCCGACGGCAAGGTGACGTGGGGGGAGGTCAAGGCTGCCATGCCGCTGGTGCAAGCATTGGCAAACGATGCGGCCAACATTGAACCGCAACCGGCGGCTGCGGGGCAGGCCGGTGCAAACACATGCCATCTGAACTGGCAGGGCGATGGTGTCGATCGGCGCAGCGACGGCAATTACATTCGGCTTGCGGCGCAGGCGCGCTGCCCGGCCGCGCAGCCGCTGGCGTTTCACTACACGCTGCTGCGGGATCAGGACGCCAACCACCGCCTGCTGGTGGCCGGCCGCATCGGTGGCAAAGACCTGCTGACCACCACGTCGCCCCAGCAGCCCAGTCTTGTATTGCGTGCCGGAACGGGTGTTGCGGCGAACACAGCCGTGGCAAGTGCGCAGCAGCCTTCCAACGCGTGGTCGGCATTAGGCGATTATTTTTCTTTGGGCGTCCACCATTTGCTGCAGGGGTACGACCACCTCGCCTTCCTGCTCGCGCTGGTTCTGCCGTTGCGGTTGGTGCTGTTCCGCGCTGCACCGGCAATCGCGTTGTCGGCGCGAGAACCGTCCCGCTTCAGCGCAACGGCGAGCGCGGATGCGCATACTCGCCTGCCGGCACGCGAGTGGATTGCGTTATTGCGCACGATAACCGCGTTCACCATCGGACACTCCCTTACGCTGATACTGGCTACGTTTGGTTTGACCGAAGCATCGCCGCGCTGGGTCGAGCCGGCCATAGCGTTGACGATCGTATTCACGGCGCTGCTGAATCTGCGTCCCTTGCCATGGGTGCGCACCGACGTGCTGGCCCTGCTGTTCGGCATGGTGCATGGTTATGGTTTTGCCGGGCTGCTGCTGGAGGCGGCGGCGCCCAGCGGCTTGTTGCCGTGGGCGCTGGCCGGCTTCAACCTGGGAGTCGAAGCAGGACAACTGATCGCGGTTTGCGGCTGGGTGCTGGTGTCGCAGCCGCTCGTGGTCAGGTCCTGGTACCCCACTGCGGTAGTGCGCGGTGGCTCCGCACTGCTGGTGTTGCTGGCTTCCTGGTGGTTCTGGCAACGCGTGAGTTGACCGCGCCGCTGGCGGGTCAGCCGGTCAAACCGCCTTTTAGCGCGAAGGCCAGCACCAGCAGGCAAATGGCAGTCAGCCAGGAGCCTGCCACCCGAAGTCCGATCTGCACCCATTTGCGCTGCGGCAGCAGCGAGGTGTAGTACGCAAAATTGACCAGGCAGATGCCCAGGCTGATCCAGGTCGCGAATAGCGTGATGGCCAGCGCGGTTGTTGAGGCTGCGCTGTCCACCCCGGAGTCAAGACCTATGGCCAGCCCGGCCGTAGCAATAATCGCCAGCGCGGCCCAAGACGGCAGACGTAAGGATGCGGCGACCAGAAACGCCATCACCAGCGCCAGGCATAGCAATACCGCCTGCCAGATCGGCGGCATGGTGTGGAGCGCAGTTGCCAAAAGTCCGACCGCGGAGAAGGGCAAGAACATCAGTACGGGTAAACGCAGGTTCAGTGGCCGCTGCTGGCCCAGCCACAGCCCCAGTCCGAGCAACAGCAACAAATGGGCGGGTGTGATCAGCGGATGGATCAGCCCACCGCTAAAGCCCGCCATGCCAACAGCGGCCCCATGGGCATGGGCACCTGCAGGTACCAGCGGCGCAAGCGCGGCCAGCACTGGCCGCGACACGATGAAAGGCGACAGCCGCCAGCCTTTCACAAAAAGCCGAAACGAAATGCGAACCCGGTTCCCGCGCTGGCTCCGCCGCAGGTGCGCGCCGCCGTCACAATCGTCAGCCCCGGCATGACGGCAGCAGAGCCACGGTGGCCAGAAGGTTGAATTGTTGGTGGGTCATGGGTATGGACATGGGTATGGACATGGGTATCGGGATTGGATAAGTACGCGGAAAGAACCCGTCTGGATGTATTTTCCGCGCTATCAGGCCACCGATGACAGGACTTTAAAACAGTTGGCGGGTGACGGGGGCGTCGGGCTCCTGCGGCTGCGTCGGTATTTCGGCGCCGTCCGCCGGGGACGGTGTTGGCTTGACCAGCGACCCGACTCGTACCCCCAGCAGGCGCAGACGCTGCTGAAGCGGAACGCGCTTGAGGCATTGGCCCGCAATGTCGCGAATGGTTTTGGCGTCGGCCGTGTAGTGGTTGAGCGTGTGGTCGCGCGTGACGCTTTTAAAGTTGTCGTAGCGCAGCTTGATGCCGATCGTCTTGCCGGCGTACCCCTTGCGTTGCAGGTCGCCTGCAACCTGCTCGCACAGGCGCGTAAAAATGGCGCCCAGTTCGGCGCGGTCGCGCACGGCGTGCAGGTCGCGCTCGAAGGTGGTCTCGCGGCTCATCGACACCGGTTCGCTCTCGGTCACTACGGGGCGGTCGTCCCGGCCCCAGGCCACGGCGTGCATCCAGGCACCGGTAGTCTGGCCGAAATGGTCCATCAGCCACTGCTCGTCCTTGGCCGCCAGTTCGCCGATGGTCTGGATGCCGAACGCGCGCAGTTTCTCGTCGGCCTTGGGGCCAATGCCGTTGACTTTGCGGCATGCCAGCGGCCAGACAATGGTCTGCAAGTCATGTGCGTGCACGATGGAAATGCCATCGGGTTTGTTGAACTCGCTGGCCAGCTTGGCTAGCAGCTTGTTGGGTGCCACACCCAACGAGCAGGTAAGGCCAGTGAATTCAACAAGCCCGATGGCATTTCCATCGTGCACGCACATGACTTGCAGACCATGGTCTGGCCGCTGGCGTGCCGCAAAGTGAATGGCATTGGCCCCAAGGCCGACGAGAAACTGCGCGCGTTCGGCATCCAGACCATCGGCGAACTGGCGGCTAAGGACGAGCAGTGGCTGATGGACCATTTCGGCCAGGCTACCGGAGCCTGGATGCACGCGCTGGCCTGGGGCCGCGACGACCGCCCCGTGGTGACCGAGAGCGAACCAGTGTCGATGAGCCGCGAGACCACCTTTGAGCGCGACCTGCACGCCGTGCGCGACCGCGCCGAACTGGGCGCCATTTTTACGCGCCTGTGCGAGCAGGTTGCAGGCG
>JANYBQ010000418.1 GCA_025360705.1 Betaproteobacteria bacterium
CGAGCTGCGCCAAGCGTGTCTTCGGTTTCATCAAGGACGGCAGTTACATCCCCGGCCTCATCCGTCTGGCGGTGTAGCCATGGCGCACCGTCGTAGCTACCGCAAGCCAAGCCTTCTGAACAGGCTGCTGTTCGACTTTTCCCTGTTGCCGATCTTCAACCCTATGTCGGAGTTTCCTATGCGCACATCCCGCCGTAACACCATCATCCGCGCTGTTGCCGCCGTATCAGGCGACATCGCCGCAGGAATTGTCATGGCATCTGCATGCGTCTGGCTCATCGAGGCTGCGACGCTCGGTCTCTTCCTGAGCTTTCTGGCCTGGCTACTGGGTGCGCTCATCGCGCTGGCCCTGTCCCAGTATGTCGTCCACCCGGGCGTCAACGTGCTGTTGTCTGACCGCAAGCTCGATTTGGCGATCGATGCGCTGTCGGCAGTTGCCCGCAATGCCGAGCGGTTCGGCGCCGGGCCTGGCTCGCCCATGTGGGATCCGCTGCGCCGCGGTTGGTCTCGGTTTTCCACGTCCTAGACCTCTCTTCTCCCTTAACCACTCCCAGCCCCGTTGAGCTCGTCTCACCGGGGCTTTTCTACATCTGGAGGTTTCCATGTCCCATGTCTTCAAGGACCTTTACCAGTCCGTCACCGATCAGATCATCACCGCTCTGGAGGCGGGCACGCCTCCCTGGGTGTGCCCATGGGCCCGCGGCCAAGGCAGTGCGCTGCCGGCCAACCTGGGTACCAAGCGAGCCTACCGTGGTATCAACGTCCTGCTGTTGAACATGCAGCAGCAGGCCCACGGCTATCCGCTCAACCGCTGGCTGACGTTCCAGCAAGCGCTGGCGCTCGGCGGCTGCGTTCGCAAGGGCGAGCACGGCACGGGCATCGTGTTCTTCAAGATTCTTGAGCGCGAAGCGTCGATGCCCAGGGCTGCCAACGACGAGTCCGGACGAAAGACGATCCCGTTGATCCGTTCCTTCACGGTGTTCAACGCGGCCCAGATCGACGGGCTGCCAGAGGGGCTCACGGCCCTTCCGGCACCCATAGAGGGGTGGACCCCTATCGGCGCCGCTGATGAGGTTCTGGCTCGTTCTGGAGCTCTCATACGGCATGGTGGCGACCGCGCTTTCTACCGCCCCGCCGACGACATCATCCAGATGCCGCCACCGGCCGCGTTTCAGCAGGCTGGCAGCTACTACGCCACCGCGCTGCATGAGCTGACCCATTGGAGCGGAGCGCCAGGCCGGTGCAACCGCGAACTACGCTCCCGTCAACACATCGAGGCATACGCCTTCGAGGAACTCGTGGCGGAGATGGGTGCTGCTTTTTTAAGCAGTCACTGTGGGCTCCCAGGCGAGCTCCAGCATGCCTCGTACATCGCCCACTGGCTGCAAGCGCTGCGCAACGACAAGCGGCTGATCTTCACCGCCGCGTCGCTGGCGCAGAAGGCAGCGGACTATCTGCTTCCGGAACCCGAGATCGCGGCGGAGGCAGCATGACCCGCGACCCGATCGTCACCCAGGCCCTTCAGATCCTGGAATGTCAGGTGCGGGAGGCAGACGCGTTGGCCTCACCCGACGCCGTACGCGACTACCTGCGCCTGCAGATGGCCGACAGGCCGCATGAGGTCTTCGCTGTCGTCTTTCTGGACGTCCAGAACCGCGTCATCTCCATCGAAGAGATGTTCCGAGGCACCTTGACGCAGACGTCTGTGTACCCACGAGAGGTCGTCAAGGAGGCGTTGGCAAGCAACGCCGCGGCGGTCATTCTCTGCCACAACCACCCGTCAGGGGTGTCCACGCCGTCACGCGCCGACGAGTTGCTTACGCAGGCCCTCAAGGCTGCGCTGGCACTCGTGGACGTGCGCGTCCTGGACCACTTCATCGTCACCCGCTCCATGACCTTGAGCTTCGCGGAGCGCGGCATTCTGTAGGTTTTGTCGGTGCCTGGTCCGCGTTTGAAAAACGTGGCGCTGGCCAGGCTAGGTATCACACGTTCATTCCCCTGCGCCCGGCGTGAGCTTCGGTT
>JANYBQ010000455.1 GCA_025360705.1 Betaproteobacteria bacterium
CGGCACGACGGCCATCGTCACGGCAGCCAGCGGCGCCCAACTCAAGGGCAAGGTGCGCATGATCGCGCCCACTGTGGACCCGCAAACCCGCGCCGCGCTGGTGTATGTGGATTTACCGGCCACGCAAATGTCAGGTCTTGGCACCAGGCAATTTTCCGCCGGGCCGCCCCAAGGAAAATTAGCCCTCTCGGGGGGCAGCGCAGTACGCGAAGCGACAAGCGTGGGGGCGATAAAAGCCGGCATGTTCGCCAAGGGCGAGTTCGTTCTGGGCGACAGCAGCGCCTTGCTGGTGCCCCAAACCGCCGTGGTGGTGCGTGATGGCTTCAGTTATGTTTACCGGGTCGGCGCCGACAACCGCGTAGCGCAGGTCAAGGTGCAAACCGGGCGGCTCTCGGGGGACCAGGTCGAGATCGTCAGCAGCCTCAGCGCCGATGCCCGCCTGGTCGCCAGCGGCGCCGGCTTCCTGAACGAGGGTGACCTGGTGCGGGTGATCGAAAACGGCAAGGAAGTGCCGCCCTCTGCCGCATCCCCGGCACCGGCCGCGTCGGCCGCGAAGTAATAGCCGATCCCCATGAACGTCTCCTCCTGGTCGATCGAGAATCCGATTCCGGCCGTGATGCTGTTCGTGTTGCTCACGTTCGCCGGACTGTTGTCCTTCAATGCGATGAAGGTGCAAAACTTTCCGGACATCGAATTACCCACGGTTGTCGTGTCGGCCGCGCTGCCGGGTGCCGCACCGGCGCAGCTCGAGACCGAGGTGGCGCGAAAACTCGAAAACTCGATTGCCACCGTGCAGGGCCTCAGGCACATTTACACCAAGGTGCAGGACGGCGGCGTCACCCTCACGGTCGAGTTCCGGCTGGAGAAGCCGGTGCAGGAAGCGGTCGACGACGTGCGCTCGGCGGTGGCGCGCGTGCGCGGCGATTTGCCGGGCGACGTGCGCGATCCGATCGTCAACAAGATCGATATGGCCGCGCAACCGGTGTTGGCCTTCACCATCCGTTCGGTGCCGCGCGGCGACGTAGCCGGCATGGACGACGAGGCGCTGTCCTGGTTTGTCGACAACGACGTCACGCGCAAGCTGCTGGCGGTGCGCGGCGTAGGCGCAGTCAACCGGGTCGGCGGCGTCAATCGCGAAGTGCGGGTGTCGCTTGACGCGCTGCGTCTGCAGGCCCTGGGCGCCACGGCCGCCGACATATCGCGTCAGTTGCGCCAGGTGCAGCTCGACAGCGCGGGTGGCCGCACCGACGTGGGTGGCGGCGAACAACCGGTACGCACGCTGGCCACCGTGCGCTCGGCGAAGGAATTGGCAGATCTGCAATTGGCGCTGTCCGATGGCCGGCGCATCCGGCTGGACCAGGTCGCCACTGTCAGCGATACCACGGCCGAGGCGCGCTCCGCTGCCTTGCTCAACGGCCAGGCGGTGGTGGGCTTCGAGGTGTCGCGCAGCAAGGGCGAAAGCGAAGTAGCCGTGGGCGCGGGGGTGCAGCGGGCGCTGGCCGAACTCAAGATTCAACATCCCGGCATTGAACTTACCGAAGCCTTCAACTTCGTGGCGCCGGTGCAGGAGGAATACACCGGCTCGATGCACCTGTTGATCGAAGGCGCGCTGCTGGCGGTACTGGTGGTGTGGCTGTTTTTGCGCGACTGGCGCGCCACGCTGGTATCGGCGGTGGCATTGCCGCTGTCGATCATTCCCGCGTTTGTCGGCATGTACCTGCTGGGCTTTAGCGTCAACGTCATCACCTTGCTGGCGCTCTCGCTGGTGGTCGGCATCCTGGTGGATGACGCCATCGTCGAGGTGGAAAACATCGTGCGCCACCTGCGCATGGGCAAGACACCGTACCAGGCCGCGATGGAGGCCGCCGACGAAATCGGCCTGGCCGTGATAGCGACTACTTTCACGCTGGTGGCGGTGTTTTTGCCGACCGCTTTCATGAGCGGCATAGCCGGCAAGTTCTTCAAGCAATTCGGTTGGACCGCGTCGCTGGCCGTGATGGCGTCGCTGCTGGTGGCGCGTGTGTTGACGCCGATG
>JANYBQ010000481.1 GCA_025360705.1 Betaproteobacteria bacterium
AGTCGATCTCGCCGGTGCGCAACATCTCTAGCAGCTTGACGGTGAAGTTCTCCTGCAACATCAACGGCATCTGGGGCGTTCTGGCGATTACGTTTTTAACCAGTTCGGGCAGCAGATAAGGCGCGATGGTGTAGATCACACCCAGGCGCAACGCCCCGGCCAGAGGGTCCTTGCCGCGCTTGGCGATTTCCTTGATGCTGGCGGCCTGCTCCAGCACCGCCTGCGCCTGCTGCACCACCTCTTCGCCCAAGGGAGTCACCGTAACTTCGTAGGCACTGCGCTCGAACAGTTTTAGCTCAAGCTCTTCCTCAAGTTTCTTGACCGCCACCGACAGGGTGGGCTGCGATACATGGCAGGCCTCGGCCGCCTTGCCGAAATGCCGTTCGCGCGCGACGGCAACGATGTATTTAAGTTCGGTCAGGGTCATGGTGTTAGAACCTATCCGTGAATAAGGCAGGGTCGCCTTATTCACGGATAGGTTCTTATTGTCAGGCCTTCAGATATTCGGCCTTCGCGCCCAACCAGCGCTCCACGTGTTTTTGCGCCAGGTCGGGATGCCGATCCAGCAACACCGGTGCCGCGTAACGTGCCCAGTCCAGCAAAGCCGCATCGGTGGCCAGGTCGGCGAAACGCAGCAGCGCGGCGCCGGACTGGCGCGCGCCCAGGAACTCACCCGGACCACGGATATCGAGATCGCGCCGCGCGATCTCGAACCCGTCGCTGGTCTCCACCATGGCCTTGAGACGCGCCCTGGCGGTGTCGCCCAGGCGGGGCGCGTCGCCGGTCGAATAGAGCAACACACAGGCCGACGCCGCAGCGCCGCGCCCGACCCGCCCGCGCAGCTGATGCAGCTGCGAAAGACCAAAGCGTTCGGCATGTTCGATCACCATCAAGGAAGCGTTGGTCACGTCCACGCCCACCTCGATCACGGTGGTGCTGACCAGCACGCCCATCTCGCCATTGACGAACCGCGCCATTACGGCCCTCTTTTCGGCCACCGGCATGCGCGAGTGCAGCAGGCCGACCGCCACGCCCGGCAGCGCCGCGCTCAAAGCCGCATGGGTCTCGGTCGCATTGGCTAGATCCAGCGCCTCACTCTCCTCGATCAATGGGCAGACCCAGTACACCTGCCGCCCCTGCGTCAACTGGACACGGATACGCCCAACCACTTCGTCGCGGCGTATTTCATGGACCAGCTTGGTAACGATGGGAGTACGTCCCGGCGGCAACTCGTCGATGGTGGAGACCTCCAGGTCGGCGTAATAACTCATGGCCAGCGTGCGCGGAATGGGGGTGGCGGTCATCATCAAAAGGTGGGGCTCCAGCCCGGCTTCCACCATCTTGTCGCGTAACGCCAGCCTTTGCGCCACACCGAATCGGTGTTGCTCGTCGATGATGGCCAGCGCGAGATTCTTGAACTGCACCTTGTCCTGTATCACCGCGTGCGTGCCGATGACAAGCCCTGCCTGTCCCGAGGCGATCAGCGCCAGCATGGCGCGTCGCTCTCTGGTTTTCTGGCTTCCCGTCAGCCAAGCAGTGGTGATGCCCAGCGGCTCCAGCCAGCCAATCAGCTTGCGAAAGTGCTGCTCGGCCAGGATCTCGGTCGGTGCCATCAGCGCGCACTGCCGGCCCGAGTCCATGCAAACCGCCGCGGCCAGCGCCGCCACCACCGTCTTGCCGGACCCCACGTCGCCCTGTAGTAACCGGTGCATCGGGAGCGGTTTCGCAAGGTCGTCGGCAATTTCCGCACACACTTTGCGCTGCGCCGCGGTCAGCGCAAACGGTAACGCGGCCAGCAAGCGCCTGTGCAGACCCTCCACGACGGTGCTCAAGGCGGGGGCACGCAGGCCTTCACGCACGCGTCGGGACTGGAGTTGCGACAGTTGTTGCGCCAGCAGTTCTTCCAGCTTCAGGCGTTGCCAGGCAGGATGGCTGCGGTCTTCCAACGCGGCCAGTGCCACATCGGGCGCCGGGCGGTGCAGGAAGTCCAGCGCGGCACGCAGACTCCAGGGCACCTCGAGGACGTTATTCACCGCGACGGCGCCGGGCATCGTTTCCGAAAGATCGGCACGCGCCAATCCACCCAGCACGGCCTTGCGCAAATAGGTTTGCGGCAAACCCGCCGTGCTTGGGTATACCGGGGTAAGCGCCGTGGGCAGCTCGGCGCCGGCCGGCTGCACGTTGGGATGCACCATGGTCCAACCCGCGAACCCGCCCCTGACTTCGCCCCGTGCCCGAACGCGCGTGCCCACGGCCAACGCTTTTTGCTGTGACGGGTAAAAGCTGAAAAACCGGAAAGTGCAGGTGTCCGAGCTATCGTCCACCGTCACCAGCAGTTGGCGGCGCGGGCGAAATGTGACTTCGCTGGACGTTACCGTGGCCTCGATCTGCAACAGTTCGCCATCACGCGCGTCGGCCAGCCGGACGATACGTGTCTCGTCTTCATATCGCAATGGCAGATGCAGCGCAAAGTCAATGTCGCGCCGCAAACCAAGTTTGCCAAGCGCCTTTTGCAACGGTGACAACACGGACTTGGCGGGCGGCTTTGGGGGCATGGGACAATTCTGCCCTGTCTTCTTCAACCGCCTTGCCTCTTCCATCCACTTGGTACGAGCCGGTTCAGCCCTCAAGCTCCATGACACTATCCGACTCCGCTCCGACGCGCTCGTTCACACTCAGCGATTTCGACTTTGCGTTGCCACCGGAGTTGATCGCTCAACACCCCGCGGCTGAACGCAGTGGCTCCCGGCTGCTGGATGGTACGGGTGCACAACTGGTGGACCGCATCTTCCGCGAACTGCCGGCGCTGTTGCGGGCTGGCGACCTGCTGGTGTTCAACGACACCAAGGTCGTCAAGGCGCGGCTGTTTGGTGAAAAGCCCACCGGCGGCAAAGTCGAGTTGCTGATCGAACGCGTGTTGTCGGGCAACCAAGTGGCAGCGCATATGCGCGTCAGCAAAAAACCCGAGGTCGGCACGACGCTGGCGCTAACCGGCGCGTCCGGGACGAATGACGGCTTGAGCGCAACCCTGCTGGGTCGTTGGCCGGATGCCGATGGCGCGCTGTTTCGTTTCGTTGTGTCCAGCGACAGCGGCGACGACCCTTATACGCTGATGGAGAAACACGGCCATGTGCCGCTGCCACCGTACATCACCCATGCCGATTCGGCGCAAGACGTAGAGCGCTACCAGACCGTGTTCGCGCGTGCGCCGGGGGCCGTCGCCGCGCCTACCGCGGCGCTGCATTTCGACCAGGCACTGCTGGCCGAACTCGACCACCGGGGCGTGCAACGCGCCAGTGTCACCTTGCATGTGGGCGCCGGTACATTCCAGCCGGTAAAAACCGAGAATCTGGCCGAACACCAGATGCACAGCGAGTGGTACCAAGTGCCAGCCGCGACGCAGCAAGCCATCGCGGATTGTCAACAACGCGGCGGCCGCATCGTCGCTGTGGGAACCACCACGGTAAGAACACTCGAGTCGTGGGCCCAGTCCGGCATCGCGACCGGCGATACGAGAATTTTTATCACGCCCGGTTTCCAGTTCAAGTTGGTGGACCTGCTGATCACCAACTTTCACCTGCCGAAATCGACGCTCATGATGTTGGTCAGCGCCTTCGCCGGATACGACCACATCAAGGTTTTGTATCAGCACGCCATCACGCGGCAGTACCGTTTCTTCAGTTATGGCGACGTGATGCTATTAGATCGACGGCGGCCAGGTAAAGCGATAAAATGATCGATATGAAACAAGCAAGCAATACGGTCACTTTGTCGAGCAAATACCAGGTGGTTGTGCCCAGTTCAGTGCGCGAGCGTCTCAACCTTAAACCTGGCGCCAAGCTGACCTGGATTGAGGTCGATGGCGTTGCGCATCTGGTGCCAGTCAAGCCCGTGAGCGCGTATCGGGGCATTGCGCGCGGCTTGGCTGACAGCGACATTCCGAACGATCCCGATCGCCTGTAGTGGCGACGCGAGCCAAAGCCGCCAAAGAGCCCCGGTGGATCGTCCTCGACTCCTCCTGCTGGATCGAATACCTGCGCGACTCGCCCAGAGCGGCGCTGTTTGCGACAGCGGCCGAGAACCCGGATCGTCTTATAGTGCCGGTCCTTACCGTCTATGAAGTTACCAAAAAATTGCGCCGGGAGCTCAATGCCAGGATCGCTGCCTACGCCGAATCCCTTATGTGCCGTGGCAAAGTGATCGATATCGATATTGCCCTATTCCGCGTTGCGATTGGCGGCAAACTCCCATTGGCGGACAGCTTGATCTACGCCACGGCCCAGATTCATGGCGCCACACTGTGGACCCAGGACGCGCACTTCGAGGGACTGGCCGGCGTGAAGTTCTTCGCTTTGCCAAAAAATGCTCCGGTTTGAGTTGCTTGCGCAGGACAGGCGCCAGGGTACCTACCTTGGCAGCCATGCCCGGCGCGGACGCTTGACGCTCAACCACGGCGTGGTAGAGACGCCGGTCTTCATGCCGGTGGGCACCTACGGCACCGTCAAGGGCGTGACGCCGCAAAGCCTGGAAGACATGGGCGCCCAGATAATTCTGGGCAACACCTTTCATTTGTGGATGCGCCCCGGGCTGGACGTGGTGACGCAGTTCGGCGGACTGCATCCGTTCGAGAAATGGGACAAACCGATACTCACCGACTCGGGCGGATTCCAGGTCTGGTCGTTGGGCGCCATGCGCAAGATCAGCGAAGAAGGCGTGCGATTTTCATCCCCGGTCAATGGCGACAAGCTGTTCCTGACCCCAGAGATTTCAATGCGGATCCAGACCACGCTGAACTCCGACATCGTGATGCAGTTCGACGAATGCACACCGTATATTTCCGTCGAGCCCAAGACCAAAGGGCAGCTTACGACCGAAAGCGAGGCGCGTTGTTCAATGGAGTTGAGCCTGCGCTGGGCCCAGCGCTGTCGAACCGAATTCGCCCGGCTCGAAAACCCGAACGCCTTGTTCGGCATCGTGCAAGGCGGCATGTTCAAGCACCTGCGCCAGGAGTCGCTGGAACAACTGGTGGCGATGGACCTGCCCGGCTACGCGGTTGGCGGCGTGAGCGTGGGGGAGCCCAAGGACGAGATGCTGCGCATCATGGCGCACACGCCGCATCGCTTGCCGGCCCACAAACCGCGTTACCTGATGGGCGTCGGCACGCCCGAAGACCTGGTCGAAGGCGTGGCCCAGGGCGTGGACATGTTCGACTGCGTGATGCCCACCCGCAACGCCCGCAATGGCACGCTGTTCACGCGTTTTGGCGACTTGAAAATCCGCAATGCGCGGCACAAGGCCGACGCGCGGCCGCTGGATGTGACCTGCACCTGTTACGCCTGCGCGGGCAAGGCCGCGGTCGCGTACACGGACGGTGGCCGCGACGGTTTTTCACGCGCCTACCTGCACCACCTGGACCGCTGCGGCGAGATGCTCGGCCCGATGCTGTCCAGCATCCACAACCTGCACTACTACCTGAACCTGATGCGTGAAATTCGCGATTCGCTGGATGCGGGCGCGTTCGGGGCGTTCAGGCAGCAGTTCACGTCAGGTCGCGCGCGCGGTGTGTGACAAATAGGCGGATATTTATCCTTGCAAATATTGGAGTGAAACTCCATAATTGCAAGGATGTTTTCCCGTACCTTGCTGCCGCTGCTGGTCGAAGAACTGCAGAACTCTCCCGCTGTTGCTCTGCTGGGGCCGCGGCAGTCCGGCAAAACCACGCTGGCATTTGAGATCGCCAAGACCATTCCGGGCATTTACCTGGACCTGGAGTCCGAGCGGGATCGCGCCAAACTCGCACAGCCGGAACTCTACCTGGCGGACCACCTGGACAAGTTGGTTATTTTGGACGAGGTGCACCGTGTACCCGGTTTGTTTCCAGTACTGCGCGGCCTGATAGACCAGGCGCGGCGCGATGGAAAAAACGCGGCACAGTACCTGCTACTGGGTTCGGCCTCGCTGGACTTGCTCCACCAGTCGGGTGAAACACTGGCTGGCCGCATCGCCTACCTTGGGTTGGGGCCACTCCAGATTCTGGAAACTGGCGCCGACCAGGGCGACGCACTCTGGCTGCGCGGCGGCTTCCCGGACAGTCTGACAGCGCCAGTCGATGCACGCAGCCTGCGCTGGCGGCAGAACTTCATCCGCACCTATCTGGAGCGCGACATTCCGCAATTCGGCCCCCGCATTGCGGCCGAAACCTTGCGTCGCTTCTGGACCATGCTGGCGCATCACCAAAGCGGCCTGCTCAATGTGGCCCAACTCGCGCGCAACCTGGGCGTCGATGCGAAGACGGCCCAGAGCTACATCGATCTGCTGTGCGACCTGCTGCTGGTGCGCCGTCTGCCGCCCTGGCACGCCAACATCGGAAAACGTCTGGTCAAGTCCCCCAAGGTCTATGTGCGCGACAGCGGACTGCTACACGCGCTGCTCAACATCGAAACGCGGGAAACCCTGTTGTCCCACCCGGTCGTCGGCGCTAGCTGGGAAGGCTTTGCGATCGAAAACCTGCTGGCCTGCGCCCCCGCCAGTGCGCAGGCTTACTTCTACCGCACCAGCGGCGGCGCCGAGATCGACCTGTTGCTGGTCCTGCCGGGCGACAAGCTCTGGGCGATCGAGATCAAGCGCAGCCTGACGCCCAAGGTCGAACGCGGCTTTCACGCGGCATGCAGCGACCTGGCACCTGCACGGCGCCTGGTCGTATACCCCGGCACCGACCAATACCCTGTCGGCAACGATGTGCAGGCGATGCCATTACACGTCTTGTGTGAGGCCTTGCAGGCGTATGACACGCGCCCATCAGAGATTGCCGCGCCAAGTCAATGAAGCTGCCTTCGGCGCGGCTCAGAAAGCGTTCGGCAACGTCCAGCCCGGCATTTTCCGCCAGATAGACGAAGTGTTCCACCAAGTCACGCCTGGCCGCTTCGCGCCTGGTAACTGCCGGCATCAGCGCGGATCAACTCGCGCACGTATTCGCTGACGCTGCCGTAGCGTCCGGTTGAAATCTGGCCGTCCACAAACTGCTTGAGCGGCTCGGGCAGCGAAATATTCATGCATTCCATCGGGGGAGCCCTCCTTATCCATCCTAGGAGCCTGTCGGGCTTGGGATTCGCCGGCTGCAAACCGACCGCAGCGGTCCATTTTTCAACGTCTTTTTGTCCCATAGCTGGGCTATGGG
>JANYBQ010000490.1 GCA_025360705.1 Betaproteobacteria bacterium
AGTCGATCCGCGGCTTCACGCTTGTACGATTTGCTAGCCGTCGCCCCGTAACGGATGACAGCGGTTCACGCGACTGTCCTACACAGCTTGCGAAATCTGGACCTAATCTCGATGCGGCGCCATTGCCACTTAATTCCCGAAGCTCATGCCCAAACCCACTAACCCGACCGGTAGCGGCGGCAGCTCCAAAAAAATCACCGGTGCGGCGGCGTCAGCCAGCGCCGGCGGGAGCATCCCGGCTCGCCTGCAAAGCGCCAACGTACCCACGCTGTTGGCCGAAAAAATCGAGCAAACCCAAGCCATGGTCGAAGCCAAGCCGTACAACCCCAACAAGGCCGGCGAACATGGCTTTTCCAATGCCTTGATGCCGCGGCCCGGCGCCACTACCGATCCCGAGTCCCGCCTGGTAACCGGCAGCACCTTGTCGGAAGAAAACGGCTCCGAGAAGACCGGCAGCACTGCCTTGCCCGGAGTCAACTCCACCATCGAACCGCTGGACCGCGTACGCGTCGATTCCGCCGGCCGTATGTTGACCACCAACCAGGGCGTTGCCGTATCGGACAACCAGAACTCGCTTAAATTCGGCCTGCGCGGACCGGCACTGCTGGAAGACTTCGTGTTGCGCGAGAAGATCACGCATTTCGACCACGAGCGCATTCCCGAACGCATCGTGCACGCACGTGGCTCCGCCGCTCACGGCTTCTTCGAATGTTATGCGCCGATGACCCAGTACACCAAGGCGGCGCCCTTCAACGCGGCCGGCAAGGTCACGCCAGTATTTGTGCGCTTTTCCACCGTCGCCGGTGAACGCGGGTCCAAGGACACGGCGCGCGATGTACGCGGTTTCGCGGTCAAGTTCTATACCGACGAAGGCAACTGGGACCTGGTCGGCAACAACATGCCGGTGTTCTTTATTCAGGACGCCATGAAGTTCCCCGATCTGGTACACGCCGTCAAGCCCGAGCCCCACAACGCGATGCCGCAAGCAGGCAGCGCGCACAACACGTTCTGGGATTTTGTGTCGCTGATGCCGGAGTCCACCCATATGCTGATGTGGGTCATGTCCGACCGCGCCATACCGCGCAGTTTTGCCACCATGCAGGGCTTTGGCGTGCACAGCTTCCGCCTGGTCAACGCGGCCGGTGACTCGGTGTTCGTCAAGTTTCACTGGACGCCCAAGGCCGGCACGCATTCGCTGGTGTGGGACGAAGCGGTAAAAATCTCGGGCGCCGACCCGGACTTCCATCGGCGCGATTTGTGGGAGCGTATCGAGGCCGGTGCCTACCCGGAATACGAACTGGGCTTCCAGATATTTACTGAAGAGCAGGCCGACAAATTCAGCTTCGACATCCTGGACGCGACCAAGCTGATTCCGGAAGAATTGATTCCGATCGTTCCGGTCGGGCGCATGGTGCTGGACCGCAACCCGGACAACTTTTTTGCCGAGACCGAGCAGGTGGCCTTTTGCACCGCGCACGTGGTGCCGGGTATCGACTTCTCGAACGACCCGCTGCTGGCCGGGCGTATCCACTCCTATGTGGACACGCAGATTTCGCGCCTGGGCGGCCCAAATTTCCACGAGATCCCGATCAACTCGCCGATCACGCAGGTGCACAACAACCAGCGCGACGGCATGCACCGCCAGGCGATACCGCGCGGCGCGGTTTCCTACGAGCCAAATTCGCTTGGCGGCGGGTGTCCGTTCCAGGCTGGTGCCGCTCAGGGCTTCGTGACCGTACCGGCGCGTTTGCTGGCACGCGAAGAACAGGCCAAGGTGCGTGGCAAACCCGAGAAGTTCGCCGACCACTACACCCAGGCAAGCTTGTTCTTCAACAGCCAGACCCCGGTGGAACAGGCCCACATAGCCGCCGCGTTCCGCTTCGAACTGAGCAAGGTCAGCGTGCCGGCGATTCGTATGCGCGCCATCGCGATGTTGCGCAACGCGTCCGAAACACTTGCGCGCAAAGTAGCGGACGGCCTGGGCATCGCCACGTTGCCGGACGCGTTACCGCTGGCGCTGGCAAAGCCGGCCAAAGCCGAGGTCAAGCTGTCCCCGGCGTTGTCGCTGATGGCGCGCCCCGGCGATGGCTCGATCAAGGCCCGTGCGGTCGCCCTGATGGTCGCCCCGGGAGCGGTCGGCCGATCGCTCGCCCAGGTGCGCACCGAGCTGCTGAACCAGGGCGCCATGCCGCGCTTTGTGGCGCAACGCATCGGTCCGGTCACCACGGCAGAAGGCGAGACGCTGGAGGTGGACGCATCGTTCGAAAACGCGCCGGGCTTTTTGTTCGACGCGGTGGTACTGCCGGACGGCGAGCAGGCGGTAGCCGCGCTGACACTGGACGGCCAGGCGATGGAGTTCATCAAGGACCAATACCGCCACTGCAAACCGATGCTTGTTTTTGGCGCATCCAAGACCTTGCTGGATCAGGCCACCGTGCCAGCTACGCTACCGGACGGCGGAGCCGACCCCGGCCTGACGTTTGCCGAGGGCGACGTGGCAGCCGCTATTTCCCGGTTTATCACCGGCATAGCGCGGCACCGCCACCCCGAGCGCGAGACCGATCCCCCGATGGTGTAAATGGCCGGATTGAGCAACCAATTCCAGCGCCCGTACCGGGGCGGGAAACGTTCTTGAACCCTGTTACTCAAGGCGGGTCAGGGCGACGGTTTTTTGTGCGATCCCCCGCGAAGGAGTTTTATGACTGACGAGAAAAAGACCGTCGACATTCCGCCTCATGCTGCCGGCCATACCACGCCGCAGGCGAATGGCAGTGTGTCGCCTCGGCTACCGCACGAGCGCGACGAGTCGTCCGATAGCCAGACCAGCCCGCCCCGTGCGGTCATACAACAGGCCCACGACGATCTGCAGCGCGGCCTGGTCGATACGGATCGCGGACCGGTGATGGACAAACTTTATGAAGAAAAGGTCCGCCCTGCGGGAGGCGCCACACGGGACCGAGGCGCGCCCGACTGAAATGAGTGACGGACTTCTTCCCACGCACTTGAGTCCTTTTTTTTTGTCCCTGCGAGCGGCGAGCGGTACGCCAATTGCCCCGTATCGATCAACTTCAAAACTATTCAATGTCATGTCCCTCCCCGCGACTGATTCACCGCTTGACGGCTGCACTACAAGCATCGCCACGGCCCAGGGCCGCGTAATCGTTCACATTTCGAAGATGGCCCTGCTTGAACTCGGGGCGGATGATGAGCAAAGCAGTCTCACTTCCACTTTGCGTCTGCACATGCCCAAACTACGGGCATTGGCCCTGCAGCTTGCCCATAGGGAAAAAACAAACGAAGTCCACATCCGCGATACCGACGTGTGGTGGGCTTCATTGCATGTCGGCGACGTGACTTGCTGAATTTTCATGCAGTCGGCCGCAAGCGCTATGGCCGTTTGATCAGCCGCACAGCGCTTGCACGAACAAGCGCGTCGCATACAGCCCCGCCGGCGTCCAGTGCTGGGCCGGCGACATGGCCTGAATCAGCAAGGTATTTCGGTCGGCATCGTCCAGGTGTTGCAGCTGCTCTTCAAGCCGCGACAAATCCGGGTCGAGCAGTTGCGGCGCTACTGAGGTTTGTGGCGGGGCGTCGCGTTGCGCAAGACGTTCGGTAACACGGAAGCTTCGCTGGCGGCCAGGGGCGCCAGCGATCGATGCGTCGTACTCGTTGTATAGCTGGCCATCCGCACTGGCCGCTCCACAAATCCAGTCGTAAATTACCTGCAACTCGTAACTTGAAAACACCCCAAACATATCGGCCCGTTCGCCTTGAAGCAGCTTCCAGAACCGGCTGTTGTCCGCCGGCTCGCCACGTCGGATCCATCCGCCCTGCTCCAGCGCCCGCACAAAAGCGGGTATGTTTTCCGGCATGGACAACCAGTCGTTGACGCTACGGCCCGCCACGCGGCAATAGTCCGAGTGGGCACCGTTGCCAACGCCCGACTTGCGCGTCAGGATACGCAGCACTTCTGCGTCGATGTCGAACTCCTGGATGACCTGGGTGGTGCCGACTCCGGTGCAGGCCAGTTTGCTGCCCTCGCGCACGCGCTTCCAGAACGCGCCACCATCATCCAGACTCGGCAGCGTGTCCAGCACCGCCTGGCAAGCACGCCTGGCATGCCCGGTGTCGCCGTTGTCCACCGTCACATGCAGCGTGAAGTAATACGGGTCCAACCCCAACTCGTTTAGCTCATACGAGGCGATCAGCAAATGCAGCGGCAATTGTTCATACGCCAGGTTAAAGCCGATTATCTCGGGCAGGAAAGCTTCAACGTTCCAGCTCAATGCCAGCTGGATCAACCCTTGGCGATATAACCCATCGGGCAAGTCATACAGCGGGTCCAGCCCGTAACGCGCCAGCAGCCGGCGGTACACCAGCACATGGTTCTTGTCCAGCGCGCCTTCACCCAGTTCTTCCACATAGGTGCGCACCAGATCGGAGAAACGCGGGTTGCGCCAGTGCTCCAGCAAACCGTACAGCCAGGCACCGTCCACCAGCTTGGTAGGTGCCACGCAACGCAGGAAATACAGCGCATGGGCCCGGTTGCTGAAAAAGCGGCGCGGCGCGCCTGCCTTGCGCTGCAGCAGGTACTGCCCATACCGTGAATGAACGGTCTGGATAGCGGCCGCCATCCACAGGCCAAGATCCTCCGCTGCCTCGGGTATCTCGCATGGCTGATCCCGGACTTGGGCCAACTGCCCACGCAGGAAGACCGCGGCCTCGGCGCGCGACGGCGCGGCGGGACGGGTATCGGCAAGTTTCTTGTAAAGCGCTGCGTGGTTGAAGCACCGCGCTTCTGCCAGCGCTGGCTCCATCAAAGACGAAGCGTTGCCTTGGGAGGCGGGAAGCCATTCGTGCGAGGCTATTTGCATGAGCGCCGGAGGATGATTGCGAAGCCTCTACTTTCCCGCGCCGGACAGGCCGCGGGTATCGGGAAATGTCGCCTCATGCCGTGCGCGAGTTCCTACGCGATCCAGCCCCAGCGTTTCAGACAGCCCAGGTCCGCACGGGTAACCCGTTCGCCGATGTCGGTGCGGTAACGCAGGTTGGGCACCACCACGCCACGCGCGATACGCAACGCCTCGGCGTTGGCCTGGTCAACCGTGGCACCGGTGCCGGTGGCAACTCCTACATAACCGCAGGCGCCGCTGGTCACGAGCCGGCCCTGCACCCGCGCCACCTCGGCAAAATACAACTGGGCAAAGTCCTGCTCGCCGAGCTCCTTGCGAAAACAGATCGGAGCGCCCTTGGACAATTCGGCGTACCCATGCCGATATGGAAACGGCGGCACCGTCAGCACCACGCCGGCGGCATAACCGTCTCGCGTGGCCAGTTCCTGTGCGTCCCGGCGCAACATGCGCCGGAAGATGGCCTCCCACGGCTCGGTGTGCAGCGCCTCGCAGATCGCGAAGCCCGGATACCCGAAGCGGCTGGTGAATTCCAGCGGCCACAGTCCGTCTTCATTGGCAATCGTGTTGACATTGATATAGCCGCAGTAACCCCCGTCGCGCAGCAGTTCGGCCAGCGGCGCGAGCGCGGCGTCGAACAGGCGCCGTGCGCCCCGGTAACTCACGATGGTGCCCATCTCGCCGGTCAATTCACCCAGCTCACCCGGAAAAAAGCGCTTGTGTTCAAAGTCGATGCAAGCCGGTCGCAAAAATTGCCGACCGTTGAAATAAGCGCCCACCCCCACTTCGACGCCGCGCAGATAGTCCATCAACACGAAATCCACCACCTCGCCTTGGACTGCGCGGGCCCGATACAGCGAGAGCAGCGCCAGCATGTCCACGCCATCGTCCATCTCGCCGATGTAGTTGCGGCTGCGCGGGTTGTCGGCCCCATTGAACTTGAGCACATAGCGGTTCGGCGCGGTGCGCACGAAGGCGCTTGCTTTTTCGTAGTCGTCAAAGCAATAGCTGCGCGCCGTGTGCAGCCCGGCGCTACGCAGCACCTGCTGTCCGTACTCCCGGTCCGCCTCCAGCCGGTCGCCCAGTGCGCTGCCACCGATAACCTGGAAGCCGTCGCGGCGCAAACGGTCCTGCAGTTCGCCCTTGACGGCCGACTCGAACAGCACCATGCCGTCATCGCCGGCCTCGCGCAGCCAGCCCAGTTCGCGCTGCCAATCGTCGGTAAAGTCGAGCATGCCGGCGAATACGTCGCGGCAGGCTTCGTCCTCCACGAACACGCGCACCGCGTGCCCGCGTTGGCGCAAGCCGAGGTACATGGCCGCGAGGTCGTTGTATTCGCCGATACCCAAAAATCTCACGGGGTCGGCCTTTGCACCACCAGCGCCACCGCCGCGATACGTTCGGCGCCGGCGTAGGCCGGCTCATCCAGCTCCTCGCCAAATACGTCCGGGTCGAGTTCGCGGTAACGCCACGACCAGCCGAGTGCCACCAGGTGGGGCCGCAGCGCGCCCAGTAGCGGGTCGACGCCTTGCACAATCGCCGTGCCGGTGTACAGCAGCAGCCGGCCACCCGGCTTCAGGCAGGGCAAGCCTTCCAGCACGATACGTTCCGACAACCCGCCACCCCAGTCGCCACCACCGTGGCGGTAAGTGCGTCTGGCACTGTCGTTGAGGTACGGCGGATTGGCGACGATCAGATCGAACGCGCCGCTCACCGCCGCGAACAGATCGCCCTGCGCGAATCCAACGCGCGCAACGTCGGCCAGCGCCGCATTGGCGCGGGCGTAATGCAGCGCGCGGGCATTGATGTCGGCCAGCAGCAACTCGGGCTTCGACAGCTCTGCCAATCGCTCGGTAAGCCGCGCCGCCACGATACCGCCGGGCCCGGCCCCGCAACCCATGTCCAGAATACGCGCGCCACGCGGCATCGGCCGGCGCAACAGTTCGGCCTCGATCAGCGCCGCGAAACGCACGGTGTCGGGTCCAAAGAACACCGCGTCGGCGTCCGTCGTCGGATAAGCCGAGTGCGCGAACAGACACTCGCCGAGCGAGGAGAAACGAACCTTGCTGCGCAACTGCCCGTCCGGCGCCTGACTCGCAGATCGGCCTGGTGCAGCCAGTCGAGTATCTCGTCAGCCAGCAGCGTGGGATCGAACGACCGGCTCCAGCCAAAGATGTCGCGCAGGGTAAGCGCCCGCGCCGTCCCGGCCCTGGCGTTGACGCGCGCGTGAGTAGCCGGCGTAACGGTCGTAAAACGGTAATCACGGGATTGCAGCCACCGTCCCACTGCAACCAGTGCATCGATTTCGGCGACGCGGGCGGATATCGGGTTTGCAATGGGGCAGGCGACCGATGTCATCGCGAACGATAGTGCCGCGTCGCCGCCGCGCGCGCTGTAGGAAGAATCCGCTTTATGCGTAGCGGATAGATATTCCGGTTGCCTGACTGGTTATCAAGAAAACCTCCTACACAGGAAGGCATTTCCATCGTTAAGCTGGCGACGTAAAGGCTTCACAAAGCTGGCACCCACCCCGTGGTGCAGTCAGTAACGACGGTGCCGTCGGCGCGCACGGTGCAATGCCTTGCTGAACCTTCAGCGGCGGGGGAAATTTTTTCAATCAAGGAACTGGTTATGTCCGATTACGAATCCATCCAAAAACGCTCGCCATGGCCTTTTCCCGCGGGAGCGCGGCACCGGATCGTTCCCGAAAGAAGAAACATCGATGCGCCTAGCACGGACTATGAATATCCGAATGGAGATCGTGGTGACAAGTCGGGCAGGAACCTCGAGCAGCAGGAAGCCGCCAAAGGCACGCCCTGATCGATTCGACCGTGAGCAGCACCAGGGGTCTGCAGCCCACACAATAACTATTCCCCGGAGAGGTCCATGACTGCAAACGAAGCTCTCCAGCAGTACCAGGCCAAGCGGAACTTTTCAATTACCTTGGAGCCGGCCGAGGGCGGGGACGAGAGCACCGACGCACTGTCATTCGTGGTTCAGAAGCACTGGGCAACCCGGCTGCATTACGACTTTCGGCTGGAACTGGACGGCACGATGAAAAGCTGGGCGGTTCCAAAGGGGCCCAGCTTGGACTCCCAGGTCAAGTGCATGGCTGTGCATGTCGAAGACCATCCGATTTCCTATTCCAGTTTTGAAGGCACGATACCGACCGGCCAATACGGCGCCGGCAAGGTCATCATCTGGGACAAGGGCAGTTGGCATCCGATTGGAGACCCGCACGCGGGTTACCGCGACGGCAATCTCAAATTCGAACTTCGTGGGCACAAGCTACAGGGCAAGTGGGTTCTGGTGCGTATGAAGGGCAAGGGTGAAAAGCAGGAACCCTGGCTGTTGATCAAGGAGAAGGACGAGTTCGTGCGGTCCGCGGTGGAGTTCAGCGTTGTCGATGAATTGCCCGACAGCGTCAAGTCGCTGCCTGGACCGGGTATCGAACCGGGCGGAAAAAGAGACAAAAAATCGGCCTCCTTGAAGGACGCGGAAAAATCACCGCTTGCAGACGAGGCACCCGCTGCCGAGCTGCCCGCCGGCGTTGTCAAGGCGCCCTTGCCTGAAAAACTTTCGCCCCAACTCGCGACGCTGGTCGATGGCCCACCAAAAAATTACCAGGACTGGTTGTACGAAATCAAATTCGATGGTTACCGCCTGCTTGCGCGTATCGACGGGCCGGACATAAAGCTGTTGACCCGCAATGGAAACGATTGGACCGACAAGCTGTTGCCGTTGCACAAGGAGTTGTCCCGCATAAAGCTGCCCAGCGGCTGGTACGACGGCGAGATCGTGGTGCAGAACGTCCA
Organism: Betaproteobacteria bacterium; assembly: GCA_025360705.1. Lineage (GTDB taxonomy): Bacteria > Pseudomonadota > Gammaproteobacteria > Burkholderiales > Burkholderiaceae_C > CAISIP01. The sequence continues at coordinate 8,726 of JANYBQ010000490.1, forward strand.
GGGAACGCCCGACTTCTGCGCCTTGCAGCTGTCGTTCGACGCGGCGCGCACCGAGGCAATCGTTTATTTCATGTTCGATGTGCCTTATTTCGACGGCAACGACCTGCGTGCAACCCCGCTGGAAGCGCGCCGCGCACTGCTGCAAAAACTTTTCGCGAGGTTCAAGTCGGACAAGGTCAAGTTCAGCAACGTGTTCGACGCACCGCCGCAAAGCGTGCTTAGTTCGGCCTGCGCGCTGGGCCTGGAAGGTGTCATCGCAAAACGCAGGGACTCCATCTACCAGTCGCGCCGCTCGACGGACTGGATAAAACTCAAATGCAGCCAACGGCAGGAGTTCGTGATTGGCGGCTTTACCGACCCCAAGGGTTCCCGCACCGGCATCGGGTCGTTGCTGCTGGGTGTGCACGATGAGAAAGGTAAGCTGCAATACGCCGGAAATGTGGGCACCGGTTTCAGCGAGGCGCGGCTGCGCGACCTGAAAACCAAACTCGACCCGCTGCTTGCGACCGGCAATCCGTTTTCCACCTCCACTGGAATTGTCGGGCGCCCGCATTGGGTCAAGCCTGTGCTGGTGGCGGAGGTGTCATTTGGCGAATGGACACATGCTGGACACATCCGGCATTCGGTGTTCCATGGGCTGCGAACCGACAAACCCGCCGCGGATATCGTGCGCGAAAAGGCCACCAGTGTGGCGCGCGCCAGCCAGCCAGCCCGCAAGACCACGCCGGTGTCGCATGCCCTGTCCAGCCAGCTGCGCGTGACCAATCCGGAACGCGTCATAGACACCAGCACCGGCATCACAAAAATTGAACTGGTGCGCTATTACGGCCTGGTCGGCGACGTCATGATGGCTCACCTTAAAAACCGGCCGGTGGCGCTGGTGCGCGCGCCCAGCGGCGTGGGCGGTGAACTTTTTTTCCAGAAACACGCCGAGACCGAGAAGCTGCCCGGAATCCAGCAACTTGATCCGGCTCTGTACATCGGCCATCCGCCGTTACTGGAGGTCACCGACAAACAGGGCCTGCTGTCGGCGGCGCAGTGGAACGTGGTGGAAATTCACACGCTCAACACGGCCACGGATTCGTTGAAGCGACCCGATCGGATGGTGTTCGACCTCGATCCCTGTGAAGGCGTTGAATGGAAAACAATTCAACAAGCCACAGAATTGGTACATGTGTTTTTGAAGCAGCTGGGCTTGCCGGCATTTTTGAAAACCAGCGGCGGAAAAGGTCTGCATGTAGTGGTGCCTATACGCAGGTTGCATGACTGGGACACCGTGCGCGGGTTTTCACAAGCCGTGGTGGAGCACCTGGCCAAAACCATTCCTCAAATATTCGTGGCTAAAAGCGGGCCGAAGAATCGCATGGGCAAGATTTTTTTGGACTACCTGCGCAATGGGATCGGTGCCACCACCGTCAGCGCCTGGTCGGCGCGTGCACGTCCCGGGCTGGGCATTTCCGTGCCGGTGGATTGGGACGAAT
>JANYBQ010000500.1 GCA_025360705.1 Betaproteobacteria bacterium
CGAGATCGCCGGACTGCAGCGACTCGTTCAGCAGCACGCTGAAGTCCACGCGGATTTCGGTGCGCACCTTGGGGAAACGTTTCTCGATGCGGCGCATCAGCTCGGGCAGGCAGGTCATGGCAAAGGTGTCGGCGGCGCCGATACGGACCGGGCCACTCAACTCGTTCCCCGCCGCGAAACGCCCGTCCAGCTCCTCGCAGGCATCGATGACGCGTTCCGCATGCGCCGCCATTTCGCGCCCCAGCGGCGTCGGTTTGGCGCGGTAGCTGTCGCGCAGGAACAGCTTGCCGCCGACCGCGGACTCCAGCTCCCGCACGCGCACCGAGATCGCCGGCTGGGTGATATTGAGCTGCGCCGCCGCAGACCGGAAGCTGCCCAGGCGCACCACCCACAAAAGCGCTTCGAGTTGGCCAAGGCTGAATTTCATGATAAGCAGCCATTATCATTTCTTGCAAGAATCTTTCAATATCTTTGTCGTCTGTGCCGGGCCAAAATCCGGCCATGACCCGTTACGTCCTGGGCTGCGACATAGGCGGCACCTTTACCGACATCGTGCTGCGTGGCAATGGCGGAGTTCGCACACTCAAGGTTTCTTCCACTCCAGACGACTACAGCCGGGCCATCCTGACCGCCCTGACCGAGATCCGCGAGGTGTTCGGCGTGGACCCGCGCGACATCGAGGCCGTGGTGCACGCGACGACGGTTGCCACCAACACCATCCTGGAGCACAAGGGCGCCAAAACGGCCCTGGTCACGACCGAGGGGTTCCGCGACGTGCTGGAAATGCGCCGGCTGCGTATCCCGGTGATGTACGACCTGCAGTACGACAAGCCGCCCCCGCTGGTGCCCAGGCGGCTGCGCTTCGAACTCAACGAGCGGCTCGGCGCGCGCGGCGAAGTCAAGACCGCGATGGACGAGCAGCAGGCGCGCGACATTGCCAAACGGCTGCTGGATGAGGGCGTCGAGTCGGTAGCCGTGTGCCTGCTGCACTCGTACGTGAACGCTGCGCACGAGCAGCGCACCGGGGAGATCCTGCGCGAAGTCCTGGGCGGCAAAACCTATATCGGGCTGTCGTCCGACATCCTGCCCGAGATCCGCGAATACGAACGCACCAGCACGGCGGTGGTCAACGCCTACATCGGGCCCATCGTCAAGCACTACGTCAGCGCCTCGTCCTCGCAACTCAAGGCGGCGGGTGTCGACGGGCCGCTGCACATCATGCAGTCCAACGGCGGCACCATGTCGGCGACGGCGGCGGCGGAGAAGCCGGCCTTCCTGGTCGAGTCGGGCCCGGCCGCCGGCGTGATTGCCTGCGCCCGTATTGCCCGTTCGGCCGGCCTGGGCAATGTAATCTCGTTCGACATGGGCGGCACTACCGCCAAGGCCGCGATGATAGAGAACGGCGAGCCGGCCCGCACCACCGAATATGAGGTAGGCGCCGGCATTAACGTCAGCTCCAAACTCGTCAAGGGCGGCGGTTACGCCATCAAGCTCCCGTTTATCGACGTGTCCGAGATCGGCGCGGGCGGTGGCAGCATTGTTTCCATCGACGCCGCGAAGTCGATCAAGGTCGGGCCGCGTAGTGCCGGCGCGGTTCCAGGCCCGGCTTGTTATGGGCTGGGCGGAACCGAGCCGACCTTTACCGATGCCGCCGTGGTGCTGGGTTACGTAAACCCCAAATACCTGGTCGGTGGAAAGGTGCGCATAGACGCGCAACTGTCCTGGGACGCAGTACAGCGCAAGGTGGCCGCGCCGCTGGGCTTAAGCTTGCTGGAAGCCGCGTACGGCGTGTACCAGATAGCAGTGGCCACCATGACGCGCGCCGTCAAGGCGGTGTCCACCTACCGCGGGCGCGACCCGCGCGACTTCGGCTTGGTGGCGTTTGGTGGCAACGGCCTGGTGGTGGCGGTGGCGATTGCGCGCGAGCTGCGGATGCGCCGCGTGCTGATCCCCCCGGTGCCTGGTGTCTTCAGCGCCGCCGGCCTGTTGTTCTCCAACGTGGAGCACACCCAGCAACGTTCGATATTGCGCCGCACTACCGAGCTCGGCGCGCACGACGTATCCCAAGCGTTCGAGAAGCTGGAAGCCCAGGTGCGCGAGGAAATGCGCAAGGAGGGCGTTGCCGATACCCGCGTGAGCGTGAAGCGCTTGGCGGATTTGCGCTACGCCGGCCAGGCTTTCGAGCTTTCCGTTCCGGTTGCGGACACGATAGACATCGCGACCATGGAGGCGGCTTTTCACGCCGAACACACACGCACCTACGGCCATAGCTCAGACCACGACCCGGTAGACCTGATCAATATCCGCGTGGTCGCCTCGGCCGCGCCGCAAGGCACCGAAGGCCTGATGGAAGGCCTGCGCGGTGCCGCCGCCCAGCCTGGCAAAAAAACCTCGCGCAGCGCCTATTTCGGCGCTAGCTGGGGCAGCCTCGACACCCCCGTCATCGCCCGCGCCGACCTGGCCGCAGGGCGCATGCAGGGGCCGCTGATCGTGGAGGAAGTAGACGCCACCTGCGTCATCCCGCCCGGCTGTAGCGCCGAACTCGATGGCCATGGCAATATTCTTATCGATGCAGGTGAAGAATGACTTCCACTGAACGCAGGATCGACCCGATCACGCTTGAAATCATCAAGAACGCCTTGTCGTCGGTGGCGGACGAGATGGCGCTGGTGCTGATGCGCAGTGCCTATTCGCCGGTGGTGCGCGATTCGATGGACTACTCGACCGCTTTGTGCGACCACGAAGGCGCCGTGATCGCGCAAGGCCTGACGCTTGCCGTGCAGCTAGGCGCTTTCCCCGATGCGATGTTCCACCTCAAGCAGCAGTACGCCGGCCGTATGCAGCCAACATTTCCGTGCTCGACCTGTTTATCGGCGGGATTGTTCCGGGCTTGCTGCTGGGGGTAGCCTGCGTGCTGGTGGTGTTCTGGCGCGGCCGGCGCGGTGACATGCCGATATCCACCATCGTCGTCAAGAAAGCTGAAGTTCCACGCCTGGTACGGGACGGGTTGTTGGTGCTGAGCCTTCCGGGATTCATCGTGCTGGGCACCATGTCGGGAGCCTTCACGCCGACCGAAGCGGGCGGAATAGCCGTGGTGTACGCCGCGTTTTTGGGTACCTTCGTATTCAAGAGCCTGACTTTTCCCGGCTTCATGAAGGCGGCACGCAGTTCGGCGCGCCTGACGGCCGGGCTGTTCCTGTTGATAGCGGCCGTCGAGGTGGTGAACTATGTGCTGATCCTGGCCGGCGTTGGCGAAGGAACGGCCGTGATCGTTTCGTTTTTCAAGGAATATCCGAACACCTTTCTGCTGGTATGCGTGGTCGCCTTCCTGGTGATAGGCCTGGCGCTCGATGCCGGGCCGGCGCTGTTGTTGCTGGCCCCGGTTTTATTGCCGATCACGCGCAGCATGGGTATTGACGATATTCACTTCTCGATGGTCATGATTGTCAGTGTGACCTTGGGGCTGATCTCGCCGCCGGTCGGCATATGCCTGTTCGTAGCCTGCAAAATAGGCAATATCACGATGCGCATGTTGTGGTCGGAACTGGCATTGTTCTTTTACGCCGAGATCGCGGTCATCGTGGTGATGGTGTATTTCCCGGTATTGTCGAACGGATTGCCGCGGCTGCTCCGCGGCTGAGAGCGTGAGAGGCAATCCAATGCACCCGCGTGAGGTCCCAAAACGGGCCCAATCTAGACGCAAAACGCAGCCGGGGTTGGCCCCCGGCAAGGCTTTGCAACAACGAGTGGGCCTGTTTTGGGACCTCACCCGCAGGGCCCCGGGGTACCCAAGGGCGCTGGGGGGTGTTGCGCCACTTGCCAAGGCACCGGCCTTGGCTGCGCGTCGCGCCTACCCCAGCACCCTTGGCCACCCCGGCGCGGGCGCATTGGATTGCCTCTCACGCTCTGAGGGCACAAAGCCCGTGCCGGGCGATATGGCCATGAACGTAGTCAGGTTCCGGGCCCGGTGAACCGCAACGCAGCAACATGGTTCACCGCGCGAGAGCGCCGCATGCCGGAAGTCCTTGCGGAGTCGTAGACGACTGAATTGGAGAACAGCCATGAAGATTGTCCAACTGGAATCGTTGCTCGCCAACTGTGGCTTGCGCAACTACCTGTTCGTGCGACTGACTACCGACACCGGCCTGACCGGAATTGGCGAAGCCACGCTGGAATGGCAGGAGTTGACGGTCCAAACGCTGGTGCATGAATGGGCTGAGGAACGTATCCTGGGTAGCTGTCCGTTTGATATTGAACGGGTATTCGGGGACCTTATCCGCGACCAGTATCAAGGCGGACCGACCGTGATGACGGTTATCAGCGCACTCGAGATCGCATGTTGGGACATTGTTGGCAAAGCCTGCGGCCAGCCGGTTTATCGCTTGCTGGGCGGGCGCGCACGCGAAAGTTTGCCGGCCTACGCCAACGGCTGGTACGGAGGCGCCCTAACCGCGCAAGATTACGCCGGGAAGGCGAGCGAAGTCGTCGCGCGCGGTTATCGGGGCATGAAGTTCGACCCGTTCGAGCAGGCCTGGAAAGAGATGGACGAGCCGCGCATGCGAACCGCGCAAAACATTGTCGCCGCGGTGCGTGAAGCCGTCGGTGACGATGTCGCATTGATGATCGAAGTGCATGGGCGACTGTCAGTGGGCTGCGCCATCGAGATGGGGCATCGGCTTTCGCAATACCGGCCAGCCTGGTACGAGGAGCCCGTCACGCCGCATAGCCTGGACCTGCTGGCCGAGGTCAAGCGGGCGCTGCCGTTCCCGGTTGCCGCCGGCGAACGGCTCTACATGCTGGAAGATTTCGCGCGGCTCGCCGCAATGCGTGCCTGCGACATCGTGCAACCGGACCTGGCGCACTGCGGCGGCTTGTGGATCGGCAAGAAGATCGCGGCGCTGTGCCAACCGCATGACATGCGTCTGGCGCCGCATTGCTCGATCGGTCCCGTGGCGCTTTGTGCGGCTATCCACTTTGGCTGGGCGACACCGCAAGTCATGGTGCAGGAAAATTTCGGCGACTATGACGCCCCGTGGCGCAACGACCTGGTAGGCGGCTGGAGCCCGATGGAGGCGGGGCTTGGCAGCGGGCGTTACCGCCTGCCCGACAAACCCGGGCTGGGCATTGAACTCAATGACGCCGCCTTTGCGGCGCATCCGTTTCGTAAACACGCTTTTCCTTCGTTGTGGGACCGGCGCTGGGTGGCGGAATTCACCAAGGCGGGGGAGAAGCAATGAGCACCGCCGGGCCGCCCCAAGGGCGAGACACCGCAGCGCGATGCGCGGAGGTTACCTTATGAGCTGGCGTGCGGTTCGATTGAACAGCGGCACTTATCCGATGGATCCGGATGAACGACAGGCGCTCGCGCAGGCGGGTATCGAAGTGATCGGTATAGAAGGGCAGCGGGACGCCGATGTGCTGGATGCGGCGCGTGACTGCGATGCCTTGCTGGTAGTTTCGTCGTACCTACCGGCGTCCGTCATCACGCAATTGACGCGTTGCCGCACGATTGCGCGCCTGGGCGCCGGCACCGACAAAATCGATGTCGACGTAGCGACGCAGTGCGGCATTGTGGTCAGCAACGTGCCCGACTTTTGCCTTGGTGAGCAGGCCGATCACACCATGGCGCTGCTGTTGTCGTTCGCGCGCCGGCTGCCGTTTATGCAGGAGGCCATGCGCCAAGGCGACTGGACGGCGCGCCAGCATCCGGGCGTACACCGCATTGCGGGCCAAACGCTAGGCTTGATTGGGTTTGGGGCCAGCGCGCAAGCCGTGGCGCGCCGCGCAGCGGGGTTCGGACTGAAGCTGCTGGCGTGGACCCGCTCGCCCGCGAACTACGGTGAAACCGCTGCCACGCTTGGTGTGACGATGGTCCCGCTCGACGAGTTGCTGGACCGCAGCGACTTCGCGTCCATCCACCTGCCGCTGACGGCGCAAACACACCATTTGCTGGGCGCTGCGAAGCTTGCGCGGATGCGGCCCCACGCGGCGCTTATCAATACCTCGCGCGGCGCGCTGGTGGACGAAGCCGCTTTGGTGGATTGCCTGCAAAGGCGTGCCATTGCAGGCGCGGCGCTGGATGTATTCGAGACCATAGACGTATTCGCGCCGCCCGGT
>JANYBQ010000501.1 GCA_025360705.1 Betaproteobacteria bacterium
GGTTTGTTCCGGCAGGATGTTGCTCTTGGCGGCATAGGCACGCAGGCCGACTATCACCGTCACATTGCGCACGTCCCAGCCTTCCTTGAGCATCAGCACCGACACGATGGCTTTGAAGGGCGACTTCCAGGTATCGATTTCGTTCGACTGTTTGCGCAGGACCGCCAGCTCTTCCTTGTTCTTGCCCGAGGCCGCCTCGGAAATCTCGCCGTTGTTCTTGGTGTGGATGACCAGCACCGCGCCTTGCAGTTCCGCGCAAATCTTCTGCAGGTGCGCGCCGACCTCGTCGCAGTTCTTGGTGTCGTCCACCATCACGAACAACACTGCCTTCTTGCCCAGCCTCTCGTGTTCGGCGTAGCTCTTGCGCCATTCCTCCACGCCGAGTTGCAGGTAGTCGGCGTATTTCTCGGTGATGAGCGGGCTCATTCGCTCAGTGAGCTTGGCGCGGCTGGCCGCATCCGGCAGCACCGGGTGTTTGACCACGTCCTGGGCAATCGCCTCGACCAGCGGGTAGTCGCTCACGGTTTGCACGAATATGGCGCCGTTGTCGTGGCGCGGCGTGGCCGTCACGTCTATCTGAATGGCCAGTCGAAGGTCCTTTTGCAGCAGCCGGAGGTGAATGTCCTGGATGCACTGGAACCAGGCCATGCGCGGGTCGTGGATGTGGTGCGCCTCGTCATTGAACACGGCCAGTTCGTCGATCTCGCGCACCACTTCGCCCAAGTCGATATTGCTGTCATTCGTTTTGCCGACGGGCTTGGCACCGAACGGCGCCAGGAAGTAGTCGCGCAGGTCGTCATCGTCGAGCGATGGTTCCGGCACTTCGCCGAGATAGACGCGGTGAATATTGGTGAGGAAGATGTTGCCGGTCGGGCGGACGATGCGCACGTCGTCCTGAATGTGCAGCGCAATCTGGAAGTCGTCGCGCCAGTTGTGCCCCGCATGGCCGTTGTCCGGCAGCACCGGGTCATTGAAGAAGATGCGCAGCCCATCGAAATCAGCGCGCAGGCGGTCCAGCACGATGATGTTGGGCGCGATCAGCAAGAAGTTGCGCGCCAGAGTGGATTCCGCTTCATAAAGCTTATGAAAATAACACCAAGCAATGAGCAACGACAGCACCTTGGTCTTGCCCGCGCCCGTGGCCATCTTGACCACGAAACGCGGCCAGTCCTCATCGAACATATTGCTCGATACCGCACCGGAGGCATCGAAGCGCAACAGGTCGAATTTGTCACGCGCGCCCCGCGCGTCGTAGAGCCAGACCACGGTCTCGACCGCTTCGCGCTGCGCGAAGTAGTAGCGGAACTGGCTTTGCGTGCCGTCCGCTTGCTCGGTCAGATGGTCGGTATCGAACCACCAGGTCAGCAGCGCGCGTGAAGTGGCGCAAGCACCCGCGTATCCCGCATCGCGCCAGGCCTTGACCTCTTCGCGCACCTTGGCCACCATAGGCGGCAGCAGCTTTTCATAGGCCGTGCTGCGCAACTCTTCCGCAGCCGGGAACCAGCGCAGGTCCGGGGGCAGTACCTCGTAGGGTGATCGTGGAAAGTTGGGGTGTAGGGCCATTAAGCGGCGTTCCTCATTTCCATAGTTTTACCTGCAACTTTCGGTGCGCGCGACGCATTTGCGCTAGGCCAGCGTTGCGTGCCGTGGGCGTATTGCAGGCTTGACCTTTAATTTGACTTCTACGTGCGATCCCAGGCGATTGATGATCCCCATCAGACGATCAAGCGTGAAGCGCCCGAGGTCGGCATTGCGGATGCGAGAAAAGTCAGCCGCCGCAATGCCAGTGCGCTCATATGCGGCGCGTACCGTTAGCGCATCACGATCCAAAACTTTGATGATCTCTGCCGCCAACAACGCTTTGAACTGCCGCACGTCGACGTCGGGCTGGCGAAAGTCACGAAAGACATTGCCACTGCCACGAATCACTTCCATAGGTCCGTTTTTCACGCGGCGTCTCCTTCAATCGTTTCAACCGTGCACCGCCCCAAGAGCTGAAGCGTCCTGCTTTTGTCATTTTTTATTTTAGCTGCGAAAGTTGTCATATTTGACAACCAAATGGCCTCCTATGTCGCAGGTCTAGAGGGCGATCAGCAGCAAGAAGCAGGGAGCCGCTGCCAAGCACCAGATGACCAGCGCCTACGTGCTGTTCCTGGCGCACTGGGCCAGGAAGCTGTCGTGGAAGGAGACGGCGCTGTCGTTTCGCACCTCCTGGGACAAGGTCTGCCAGGCGGTCGCGTTGTGGCGTGGGGACTTGAGCGGCGCACCCTGGGTCCGATCCCGGCCATCGGAGTCGATGAAGTCGCCTACGGCAAAGGACACAAGTACCTGAC
>JANYBQ010000524.1 GCA_025360705.1 Betaproteobacteria bacterium
ACCGGCGCGCTGTCGATCCCGCGTTTGCCGGACATACCGGGTATCGAAAGTTTTGCGGGCAAGATCCACCACACCGGCGCCTGGCCGCACCAGGGAGTCGATTTCAGCGGACGCCGGGTCGGTGTCATCGGCACCGGGTCCTCGGGTATCCAGGCAATTCCGGCCATCGCCAGACAGGCCGGGCAACTGGTGGTGTTCCAGCGCACCGCGAACTTTTCCATCCCGGCCTGGAACGGTCCGCTGCCCGACGACGTGCAGCAGGCATGGAAGGCGCAATATCGCCACCACCGCGCCCGTGCCCGCGAGCTCGGCACCTTGTACGAGTTCAGTTCCAAAGCGGCTTCGCAAGTCGATCCGGAAGAACGCACGCGCGAGTACCAACGGCGCTGGGACAAGGGCGGCGTGAATTTTGTGCATGCCTTCAACGACCTGATGCTGGACCAGCGCTCCAACGACAGCATCGCCGAGTTCGTGCGCGCCCGGATTAGGGACGTCGTGCAAGACCCCGAAGTGGCCAAGGCCCTGAGTCCCATGGACCATCCCCTGGGCGCCAAGCGCATTTGTGTGGACACGGGGTATTACGAGACCTATAACCGCGCCAACGTCCAGCTCGTCGATTTGAAAAAGACGCCAATCCGGGAAGTTACCGCCACCAGCGTGCGTACCAGCGAGGCGGCGTACGAACTCGACGCACTGGTCTGCGCCACCGGCTACGACGCCTTGACCGGCGCGGTGCTCAATATCGATATACGCGGCCGCGACGGACAGGCGCTGACGGACAAGTGGGCCGCGGGCCCACGTACTTATCTCGGGCTGATGACAAGTGGCTTCCCGAACCTGTTCATCATTACCGGCGCGGGCAGCCCGTCGGTGCTGGTCAACATGGTGGTCGGCATCGAACAGCATGTCGAATGGATCTGCGACTGCCTGGCTTACATGCGCAGCCGCGATTTGGCGACCATCGATGCGAGCCGTGCGGCCGAGGACCGCTGGGTCGAACACGTCAACCAAGCCGCCAACAAAACACTTTTCCCCTTGGCGAACTCCTGGTTTCTGGGCGCCAATATTCCCGGCAAACCGAGGGTCTTCATGCCTTATGTGGCCAGGATCGGGGTCTACCGCAAGGAGTGCCAGCAGGTCGCGGATCGCGGTTACGAAGGTTTTACGCTGGCGGGTCCAGGCGTTGAGTCTTGGGAGGCGGCATGACCCAGTTATCTGGAGGCACCGTGCCGCGCGATGGGTCCAGGTTCAAAGGACGCATCGCGGTCGTTACCGGCGGCGCCAGCGGCATCGGCAGGTCCTGCGCGGAAATGCTTGCGGAACAGGGCGCACGGGTCGTCATAGCCGACCTCGATCTCGCCAACGCCACTACCGTGGCTGCCGGCATCGCAGGTCGGGCCTATGCCATCGATGTTGCCTGCGCGCCCGAACTCGAATCGCTGGCAGCGCTGATCGAACGCGATATTGGCCCGGTGGACATGCTGGTCAATGCGGCCGGCATCATCCAGGGAGCGGCGCTGTCACCGCAAGAGTTACCGCTCGAGGTCTATGACCGTGTGTTCGGTGTCAACTTGCGGGGCACTTATGCGGCCTGCGCCGCATTTGGCCAGCGCATGGCAGTACGCAGGCGCGGCGCCATCCTCAATATCGCGTCGATCGCCGGCATGCGCTCCACACCGTTGCACGCCTATGGCCCCATGAAAGCCGCCGTCATCCAGCTAACGGAAAACCTGGCGACCGAGTGGGGACGCAGCGGCGTGCGGGTGAACTGCCTCTCGCCCGGCCCGGTGCTGACTCCCGCGCTGCAGGATGCCATCGACAAGGGCCAGCGTGATCGCGCGCGTATGGAACACAGCTCGGCCAGCGGCCGCCTGGTGATGCCGCGGGAAGTCGCCTCGGCGGCAGCCTTTTTACTGTCCGACGATGCGTCCGCAATCACCGGCGTCAACCTGCCGGTGGACCACGGCTGGCTGGTAGCCAGTTCATGGTCCTCTTTCGGTGGCGTGCGCGCTAGCCGCGATTGACTATCCGGCCCGGCGGTCTATTGCTGCAAACAATGTAACGAGGCCCGGCCTTTTTCCGCGCGGGTCCACAATTTATCCAACCAGGAGATCAGAATGAAACTAGGTTTTTTTACCATGCCCATGCACCCCATCGGCAAGGACTGGCAAGTGTCTTTGAAGGAAGACCGCGAGGCCTTCATACTGGCTGACCAGCTCGGCTTCGTGGAGGGCTATGTCGGTGAACACGGGACCGATCCGGAAGAGAACATCACTTCTTCGGCGATGTTTCTGGCGACCCTGGTGGATGCTACGAAAAAAATGAAATTGGGCACCGGCACGCTCAACCTGCCGAATCACCATCCGGCGGCGGTCGCGGCCAACATCGCCATGCTCGACCACCTGCTGGGCGGGCGTTTTATTTTGGGCATCAGCCCGGGCGCGTTGCCATCCGACGCCGAGGCATTCGGCAACTTCGACCTGCCACGGCCGGCAATGTTCCTGGAAGCTATCAACCAGCTGCTGCAGCTGTGGACTACGCCGCCGCCGTACGACATCAAGGGTACGTACTGGAATATTTCCACCGCGCGCAGCTACATCGCTGAGACCGGCATGGGAACGGTGCCGCTGCCGCTGCAACGCCCGCACCCGCCCATCGTCGTGACCGCGGTGGCGCCGTTTTCGCAAGGCATCACCGAAGCCGCCGCGCGCGGATGGGATCCGATTTCCGCCAACTTCCTGCTGCCGCTGTGGGTTAAAAGCCATTGGGGCAAATACGTGGAAGGTTGTGCACGCGCCAACCGGCCCGCCGACAGCGCCAACTGGCGTGTCGCCAAGACGGTGTTCGTGGCCAAGGACGATGCTACGGCCGCCGCTTACGCGCTGGGCAGCGACGGCCCGTATTACTACTACTACCGGTCGCTCTTCAACAAGCTGAAACGGCGCGGCGCACTGGGCGTGTTCAAGACCGACCCGAAGGCGCCTGACGACAGCGTATCGCTCGAGCAAGTGATCGAAAAACTCGTCATCCACGGGTCGCCGGCCAAGGTGGCCGACGGGTTGCACGCGTTCAAGCAGGAGACCGGGGAGTTCGGTACCTTGCTGTACGCCGGTGTGGACTGGAAGGACCGTACGCTGGCGCGCGAGTCGATGCTGCTGATGGCGGAACAGGTGCTGCCGCGCATGCAGGCCTGACACCGGTCGCCTACGCCATACGCGGATCGCAGCGCACGATGCACCTGCACCATGTTTTGCTGGACGGTCAGCATGATGGCCGCCAACTGCGCGATGCCTTGGGACGTTTCCCGACCGGTGTGACCGTTATCACCACGCGTGCGCCGGACGGCAAGCTGGAAGGCCTGACGGCAAACTCATTTGCCGCGTTGTCGCTGGATCCGCCGCTGGTGTCGTGGAGCATCAATCGCCGGTCGCCCTCGATGACTGGATTCCAGCAGTCGGGCCACTTCGCGATCAACGTATTGAGCGCAGCGCAGTCCGCCCTGTCGCATCGCTTCGCGACGCCGCAGTCGAACAAGTTCGAGGGTGTCGGTTTCGAATTGGGGCTGGGCGGATCACCCCTGCTTGACGGCGTGCTGGCGCGTTTTGAATGCCAGACGCAAGACACGGTCGAGGGCGGCGACCATCTGCTGTTCGTCGGCCGCGTGCACAAAATTTCCTATGGCCAGGGCGAGCCGCTGATATTCAGTTCGGGGCGCTACTGTACGGCGCTGCCAATGCGCGGCGTGTCGGCACAAGCCGATTTGAATGGTGTCTGGGCCGGGCTGGGATAGCCGGGCGCTGATTGGCGCCAGACTTCGATCGACCGATAGTCGGCGTTCCAGAACTCGCGGCCTTAAACTTTGCCTATGAGGAACCTCACTACTGCCAGCCTGGAGTTGGCGACCTGGATCGCCAAGCTGGGCAGTTTTACCGCCGCCGCCGAACGCCTGTACACCACCCAACCCGCGGTCTCGGCGCGCGTGCGTGAACTCGAGGAAGCGGTGGGGCAGAAATTATTTTTGCGCCAGGGGCGCGGCGTCGAACCCACGATCGAGGGGCGCGAGTTCGTGCGCAGTGCCGAACAGTTGCTGCGCCAGATAGAGGACCTGTCGCAGTCCTTCAGCAAGGCGAGCGCCGCCGGTGTGGTTCGCATCGGGACCAGCAGCATCTGCATGGAATTGCTCGCGGCGCTGACCATGCGGGTCGCGCGAACCATGCCCAAGGTTTCGTACGACGTCGAGATCGAACGCGCCGGGCGTCTGCTCGACCGGCTGGAGTCGCGCAAGCTCGACGTTGCCATCGTTTCGGGCCCGGTGGATGCGTACAAGTTCAAGTCCCTGAGCCTGGGGCTGGACCGCATGTTGTGGGTTACCTCGCCCCAGGTGCTGCAGGAGCGCTGGCATGGCGAACACTCGGGCCGGCTTGCGGGCCTGTCGATATGGTGCGTACACCGCGACTCCTTTTACTGGAGTGAAGCAACACGCAAACTGCTGCCGTATGGGGCCGAGCTTGACCGCGTCAACGGTATCAACAACACGCTTGCAGCCGCACGCATCGTCAGCTCGGGCGCCGGCATCGGCCTGTTGTCCGAAAACATGATCGAGCGCGAATTGCGTACCGGCACCCTGGTGCCGGTTCCCGGCTTGCCGGCATGCGAGGACATCGAATTTTCCATCGTTTGCATGAAAGGAAGCAGCGGCCGCATCCTGCTTGAAGTAATGGACGCCGCCGTGGCGAGCAGTCCGTTCCGGCGCACCACCGTCGGGTCCTGACCCACACCCGGGACGGTACCGCGCGGCGGCGCGGCCAACGCC
>JANYBQ010000537.1 GCA_025360705.1 Betaproteobacteria bacterium
AGCCTTTTTAAGGCAGGTGGTTGACGGGAACGACGCCATATCTGCCAGCGCCGCTCCGGCTGAAAGCGCAGTGTCGACCCCATGAGCCTGCGGATCCTGCACGTCCTGGATCACTCTATTCCGCTGCACAGCGGCTATACCTTTCGTACGCTGTCCATCCTGCGCGAGCAGCGCAAGTTGGGATGGGAAACTTTCCACCTGACCGGGCCGAAGCAGTTGAACGCCAAGGCGGCTGAGGAGGATGTCGACGGATGGCATTTCTATCGCACGCCCGCGGTTCCCGCCGGTCGGTTGCCAGGCGCAGGTGAAATTGCACTCATGCGTCAACTTGAGCGCCGCTTGCAGGAGGTGGCCGAGCAGGTACGTCCGCACATCCTGCACGCCCATTCTCCGGTCCTTAACGCCTTGCCCGCTTTGCGAGTTGCGAAGCGACTAGGCATTCCAATGGTTTACGAAGTGCGTGCTTTCTGGGAGGACGCGGCGGTCGACCACGGCACGACCACAGAAGGTAGCCTGCGCTATCGCTTGACGCGTTGGCTTGAGACGCGCGCCTTGCGACGCGTCAATCACGTTTTCACCATTTGCGAAGGCCTACGAAAAGACATCGTTGCCCGAGGCATCGCGTCCAGCAAGGTAACTGTTATTCCGAACGCGGTTGACATCGAGTTGTTCGAACCCGGCGGCCAGCCCGATGCGGAATTGAAGGCGCAGTTGGGGCTGCAAGGCAGCAGCGTGGTGGGGTTCATCGGGTCGTTTTACGCCTACGAGGGGCTCGATCTTCTACTCGATGCGCTGCCCGGAATTTTGTCGAAGCGACCGGATGTTCGCGTATTGCTGGTGGGCGGAGGCCCGCAAGACGCAGCCTTGAAAGCACAAGCCCTGCGATTGGGTGTGGCCGACAAGGTAGTCTTTACCGGTCGGGTACCGCACGATCAGGTGCAAGGTTATTACGACCTGGTCGACATTCTTGCTTACCCCCGCCACTCGATGCGCCTGACGGAGCTGGTAACGCCACTCAAGCCGCTCGAAGCCATGGCCCAGGGTCGGTTGCTGGTGGCGTCCGACGTCGGGGGGCATAAAGAGTTGATTCGCCATGGCGAGACCGGCATCCTGTTCAAGGCGGGCAGTGTGGAGGCTTTGGTTCAAGCGGTGGTCGATCTGCTGGGCGAGAAAAATCGTTGGGCTCCCATGCGCCAGGCGGGCAGAGCTTTTGTGGAGAGCGAGCGTAACTGGGTGGCCAGCGTTGGCAACTACGCAAACGTCTACGCGTCCATGGCGGATCTGTAATGCCATTTACGGGATTGCGAATCGGGCTGGTGGGGCCGCTACCACCGCCGTCCGGTGGCATGGCCAACCAGACCCGGCAACTGGCCGAGTTGCTGGTGGCAGGAGGCGCCACGGTTACCGTGGTTCAGGTAAACGCACCGTACCGGCCAAGCTGGGTCGGCGGTGTTCCGCTTCTGCGTTCCATGTTCAGACTTCTGCCTTATCTGGCGGGCTTGTGGCGTGCCGCCGGGCGCTCCGACATCTTTCACGTCATGGCCAACTCTGGCTGGTCATGGCATTTGTTTGCCGTCCCTGCGATCTGGGTGGCCCATTGGCGTGGGGTGGTGGTGGTGGTCAATTACCGGGGTGGCGAAGCGGCGGAGTTTCTTCAGCGCTCCAGTCGACTGGTTCGCTTCAGCATGCGCCGGGTACGAGCGCTTTTGGTGCCATCCGGTTTTTTGCATGGCGTTTTTGCTGGTTTCGGCATGCAGGCCGACATTGTTCCCAATGTCATCGATCTCAGCAGGTTTCATGCGCGCGGCCCGTATTGTGCGGGCAGCGCGCCGCACCTGCTGGTCGCGCGAAACCTGGAGCCGCTCTACGACAACGAAACGGCGATTCGCGCATTTCAACGGGTCCAGGCAAAGTTTCCGCAGGCACGGCTCACGGTTGCGGGTAGCGGGCCTGAAGAGCAGCGTCTGCGCCAATTCGTCCTGGTCGAGGGCTTGGGTGAGACAGTGCATTTCACCGGTCGCCTGGAGCGTGACGCGATGGCCGCGCTTTACCGCAGCGCCGATCTGCT
>JANYBQ010000196.1 GCA_025360705.1 Betaproteobacteria bacterium
TGGGCGGCCGGCCGTGCATGGCTCGCGCCTTTCGAGCGCGTATTGGAGTCTCTCGGGCTGTCGGCGGACGACGCAATTCATGCGTTGCGGGGTATCCGCAGCATCGTGCATGGCTTTGGCATGCTGGAGACCCAGGGATCGTTCCGCACCTTGGTGGACCGCGACACCAGTTTTCGGCGCGTGCTGCAAACTTTCGTCCACGGCATAGAGCAGCGCCGAAACACCAACCCCGCGCCTGCCCCATCCACCAAACCCGACTCGCCGTCAGCGGCGTCTGCAACTTCGGCGCGCGGTCGGCTAGGCCATTCCGCGCCAAAGCGCCAGCCACGGCCCTGACGACACACCGCGTTGCTCCCATCGTGCCAAGCTCCCCTGGCGCGATGTGAATTTCGTCGTCGATCCATCGGGCGGCAACGCGGCAGTGGCGGGAGGTATGCAACTATTGCACGATCATCGGACCACGACACAGGGCTCACGCTGGAGCAAGCTGCGCAAGCGCTGGGCCTTTCACGTCGGATGCTGATCTATTACCGGGACGGCGAAAAACCCACCCCGCGTTCGGTCTGGCTGGCTTGGCTTGGCTGGGCTGGGCTGGGAGGCGGTTCGTCCCGTTGGGCAAAGCCTGCCACTGCATATTCCCTCGGTGCGCGAATACGCGGCCTTGCATGCTTGACCGGCTTGAATGCAGGCGGCTCAGCCACCCGCCTGCAACATTTCCCAAACGCGGGCCGGCGTCAACGGCATCTGCAACTTTGTCGTTCGGTCGCCCAGGCCGTTGCGCGCAAATGCATCGGCCACGGCGTTGACGACGCAGGGCGTGGCTCCGATAGTGCCGAGTTCGCCCACGCCCTTGATGCCCAGCGGGTTGGCCGTGCAGGGCGTGGACTGGTCCATCTGGTTGCGGAACGGCGGCGACAGATCGGCGCGGGGCGCGGCATAGTCCATCAGGCTACCGGTCAGCAACTGGCCGGACTCGGCGTCGTACACCACCTGTTCCACCAGCGCCTGCCCGATACCCTGGAGCGCCCCGCCATCGAGCTGGCCGACCACGATCATCGGGTTAATCACGCGGCCCACGTCGTTGACCGACGCATAGGCAACTACCGACACTTCGCCGGTCCCGGGCGTGATTTCCACCTCGCAGACGTGGCAGCCATTGGGCCAGGACGGGCCGCCAACCGAACTGATGGACTCAAGGTGAATACGTCCGCCTTCCTGCGTCGCCGCCAGTTCGAACAAACCGATGCCCAGGTCGGTGCCCTTGACCTGAAAACGCCCGCCCCGGTAGTCGATGTCCTGCGCCGACGCCTCCAGCTTGCCGGCTGCGATCTGGCGCGCATGGTCGATCGTGCGCTCCGCGCCCACGTGGATCGCCGAACCGCCGATAAACGCCGAGCGCGAGCCGGCGCTGCCGAACCCGTCGCCGCGGTCGGTGTCGCCCATCACGATGCGAACCCGGTCCATCGGCACGTCGAACACGTCCACCACCAGTTGCGCCAGCGATGTGGCAATGCCCTGGCCCATGCCGTTGACGGCCGAGAACACCTCGACCATGCCGTCGGCCAGTACGGTAAACGTCACGCGTTCCTCGAACACGTTGCCGCCGGTCCACTCCAGAAAGGTGGCGATGCCAAGCCCGCGCCACTTTCCTTGTTGCTTCGACTGTGCCTCGCGCGCGGCGAATCCGTTCCAGTCGGCCAGCGCCAAGCCTTGGTCCATGACGTGCTCGAAACGCCCGCTGTCGTAGAGCTGCGCCATCGGATTCTTGTACGGCATCTGTTCGGGCCGGATGAAGTTGCGCCGGCGCAATTCGATGCGGTCCATCCCCAGCTGGCGCGCCGCTTCGTCCATCAGGCGCTCCACGATGTAAATCGACTCCGGACGGCCGGCGCCGCGATAGGCTCCGACCGGCGCGGTGTTGGTAAGTACCGCCTTGAACAGAAAATCGATGGTCTGGATGTCGTAGACGGACGTCATGACCCAAGGCCCCACCACCAGCGGGATGGCCACGCCTACGCCCGTGGCGTAGCCGCCCACATTGGCCAGTGAACGCACACGCATCGCCAGGATGCGCCCGTTGGAGTCGAACGCCAGTTCCGCATGGGTTTCATGGTCGCGGCCAGCCGCGCTGCTCAAAAATTCTTCGCTGCGCTCGGAGATCCACTTGAATGGCCGCTTGAGCGTCCATGCACACCACGCGGTGACGACGTCTTCGGGGTGGACCGATCCCTTCATGCCGAAACCGCCGCCCACGTCTCCGACAGTCACGCGCACCTGTTCCTGCGCAATGCCGATGGTGTCATTGAGCGACTTTTTGACACCCGACGGCATCTGCGTGCTCATGCGCACCAGCAGCCGACCGTCGGACGGATCTATCAGCACGAGAATGGCGCGCGGCTCCAGCGTCAAGGCCGCGACGCGCTGGTTGGTCAGGTCCATCGCAACCACATGCGCGGCATTCGCGAAGGCTGCGTCCGCGGCCTTCGCGTTACCGTGGCGCATCTCGGCCGCGATGTTGTCGGGCGCAGCTTCGCAGATTACCGGTGCGCCGCTTGCCAGCGCGTCTTGCAAGCGCACCACCATCGGCAGCTCTTCGTATTCCACCACGACGGCTTCGGCGGCGTCGCGTGCCTGCTGCAGGGTTTGCGCGGCAACGACCGCCACCGCTTCGCCCACATACCGGGCTCGCTGGTACGCCAGCGCATGCCGGGGCGGCGTGGCACCCGGAGTGCCGTCGGCGCGCTGGAAACCCGCGGTACCGGGAATCGGTTTGACACCGGCCGCGACCAGGTCGGCCCCGTCATACACCGCTACCACTCCGGGCATGCCAAGCGCCGCGGTTTTGTCCACCGACGCGATGCGCGCATGCGGGTACGGCGAGCGCACAAAACACAGCTGCAGACAATCGGCGTAGCTGCTGTCGTCGGTAATGTCGTCGGTGAAGCGGCCCAGGCCCTTGAGTAGCTGGTCGTCTTCGATGCGCCGGACCGATTGGCCGCTGCCAAAACGGGTAGTGGTGTTGTCCATGAGGGGTGCCTTTGCTGTTGAGGAAGAGGAGCTGCGGCGTGCGTCCGGGTGCCGCGTTTCGTAATTGTGCTGCAAACGCATGTTGGCACAATCCTGCTTTCCGGGCGTGGTGCCCGACTATGGGATCTGGCTTATGCCAAAGGTAGACATCTGGTCGCGGTTGACGCCGCAAAGCCAGGCGGCGGTCGAGAAAAGCCGTGAGTTGTATGCAGCGTTCAAGGCCCAGTCGGCGGATGCCCTGACCGTGGCGCGCGAGGGCTACAACCACGAGCGGGCTTACTGGAACTCTTTCAAAGTCGAGTTGCCGTCGGTGGAGGACATGGCCATCGACACGCCGACAGGCAAGCTGCCGTTGCGCTTGTACCGAGCGCAAGCCGACAAAGCCCTGCCGGTGCTGGTATACGTCCACGGCGGCGGCTACATTCTGGGCAACCTCGATACACATGACCGCATCTGCCGGTTGCTGGCCGTCAAGAGTGGCTGGGCGGTGCTGGCCGTGGACTACGCGCTGTCACCCGAGAAACAGTTCCCGGTGCAGCCCGACCAGGTATTCGCGGTGTTGCAACACGTGGCCGCCAACGGCTCGGGCATGGGCCTGGACAGTAGCCGCATCGCCATTGGCGGCGACTCGGCCGGCGCCCATTTAAGCCTGGCCGCCACGCTGGATGCGCGGATTGCCGGCGCACCCAGGGTGTGTGCGCAACTGCTGTACTACGGCGGCTTCGGCCTGAAGGACTCGGCGTCAATGCGCCTGTACGGCTGGGCCGACCTGGATGGGCTGGACGAGAAAGATACCACCACTTACCGCGACCACTACATCGCCGACCCGGCGGACCGCGACCACCCGCGTGCCAACCTTCTCAAGTCGGACATGGCCGGTCTGCCGCCGACCTTTATCGGCGCGGTAGCTTACGACCCGCTGCGCGACGACTCGGTGGTGCTGGCCGAGTTCATGAAGGAGCGCGGTGTAGCGCACCGCCTGGTGCTGTACGAAGGCGTGTTGCATGGCTTCATGCATTACTCGGCCATGGAGCCGAAGGCGATGCAGGCGATCGAGGATGGAGCAAAATTTTTAAGGGAGTTGCCGGTGGGTTAGCCGGCAGCTACTCCAACTCTCCAAGTATTTCGTGCATGCGTTCAACCTTTTCCAGATGAGTGCTGCGAGTGCGCGAGATTTCGCGTCCAACCAGGGAATATATAAAGTTAGACACGCCCGCGACAGCGGCAACGCTATCGAACATCATGTGGCCTTCGGTGTGGCACCGGATGACCCATCGTGCCATTTTTCCGGCCTTGCCAATTATGATGTCGGAGACATACAGCATGGGAACCCGCATCGACGCGAGGCCTTCCATTGCGGCCGAAAGTTGCGGAACCCGGCGACGAAGTCCAATGCATATGGCCATGTCTTGAGGACCAAAATCGCATAAGGACTCGGCAAGCGTGTCACCGGCCGCAGGCAACAAATGGACATCGCCGCGTACCGACAAGAGGTGGCGATAGAACATGGAAGCTATCGGCTGGCTGTGCCGGTAACCAATACAGGCAACGCGGCGTGCCGTTGCCATTTTGGCCACTATCGCGGGCAAAGTCTTCAAGTCGAGGGCGTGAAATGTGTTGGCGAGATTGGCAAGCTCGTTGTCAAGGTGCGCATGGACGAGTTTCTGCAGTTCAGTTGCCTTGGGCTCCAGGCGCCGAAGGTATAGAGGCGAGCCGCTCTTTTGCGCGTCGCGCGCCTGTCGCCGCGCTTGCTCATACGTTTCATAACCGAGTTTCTGGAAGAAACGCGTTGTTGTCGGAGGCGATACACCGGCGAGTGCCGCGATCTCCGCAGCGTTATGCGTGGCGATCTCCCCGGGTGCTGCCAGAATCACATCGGCGAGGCGGTGTTCGTTCTCGGTGAGTTCCTCGTGGATATCACGGATACGGCGTTCAATTGACAGTGATGGGGCATTGGTCATTGTGGCGGGCCGTGACCGGGGCCATCTTCAATACTGCTCGAAACTGCTACTTCGGTGACTATTCGCTCGGCACCCACGGACCGCGGACGGGGGATGATGCCACATTCTCACGCAGGATTTCCAGCTCCACGTCTTTCGGCGTGCTATCGTGCGCACCGTGAATTTTGACGATGTCTTGCGGACACGCCGAGAGCGCCACGAAACAGTCCATCTCGGCACGCATGGTGATGGCGTCGCCTGGCTTCGACTCTGTGGGCAACGTAAGCAGGCCGTTGCCATCCGGCTTCACCCGAATGTTCATGAAGATGTTGAACGAGGCCAGATTCTGGCGGCGCGGCGTGACGCCCAATTCAAGCATGCCTTCGAACATGTTGTCGCAGCAGTTGCGATGGTAGGCTTTGACACCCAGCAACTCATAGCGTCGGCGATCGCAAGCCGCCATGAATGTATCGTGGATGCCTGGCGAACTATCTGCTATTACGGTCAGGATCGGATTGCGCCGGTTGGTGACAAAGCTGTCGCCCACAAGGGGGTTGAGCCTCTGATTCCACACTCGCGTAGTTTCCATGCACATGAACTCGTCAAGGTCATAGGCGTTCCATGCCCAGCAGTCGACAACTTGCGTACCGTGGGTGTTGATGATTTTCAAGGCCTCATTCGCGCGCAGGCGTACTGCCTTGCCATGACGTGCCGGGACGACGATGCGTGCAAGTTTTGGTTCCATATGTAAATGCTTTCTCCAGAAGTTTTAGTATCCACGTGCAGCCACGGAGTTGGTACCCGCGCCTCGGCGGTCGGTAAAGCGGCCGAGAAAACGCCGGGTCCGTTCCTCGGTCGGGGCATGCAGTATTTGCGATGGCGGCCCCTGCTCAACGATGATCCCCTGGTCCATGAACACCACGCGGTCGCAAACATCATCGGCGAAGCCGATTTCGTGTGTGACGACGATCATGGTGGTAGGCCGCTCGGCGAGGTCGCGTATGACTGCCAGAACTTCTCCCACTAGCTCCGGGTCCAGCGCGCTGGTCGGCTCGTCGAAAAGAATAATTTCGGGAGCCATGGCAATGGTTCGGGCTATGGCTACGCGCTGTTGCTGCCCGCCCGACAAATTGGCGGGATAACCGTCCAGTTTGTCGGCGAGCCCAACCGCGCGCAACGCCTGGTCGGCTTTCGCGCGTGCATCAGCCGGTGGCAGGCGGCGGACGGACAGCAGGCCCTCCATCACGTTCTCCAGCGCCGTCATATGCGGCCATAAGTTGAATGACTGGAACACCATGCCTATCCGGCTGCGTTGGAGGCGAATTGCACTGTTGCTGAGCGCATGGGGATTCCCATGCGTATCGAGTTTGATACCCAGCAAATCATCTCCGATCCACACACGTCCGCTGCTCGGCGGCGACAGCCAGTTCAGGCAGCGCAGCAATGTCGATTTTCCCGAACCTGAGGGGCCGAGAATACTCACGACCTCCCCGCTTGCTACCGCCAGGTCGATGCCATCGAGCACCTGATTTTTGCCTAGCCTCTTGCAGACCTTTTCACATCGGATCGCGTACGACCCCGGGCTTGGTTTTCCATTCATACACGCCTTACTTTTTCGTACCTCACGAATGCCCCGAACTGAACCGCGTCAAGCGGCGTTCCATCCAGTTCGCCACGGCGGCACATGATGCGTTCAATACCCAATAGGTAAACGCCACCGTGACATAAATTTCTATCGGCGCGTAGGTGTCGGACACCGCCTGCTTGGCGAAAAACATGAACTCGGGTACGGACACCACGGACAAAAGCGCGCTGTCCTTGATCAACCCGATCATCAGCCCGACCAGCGGCGGCAGCATCAGCGGCAGTGCTTGAGGCAGCATGATGCGCCACACGGTGCGCAACAGCGGCAGGCCGATGGAGGTTGCGGCATCGAACTGCCCGACAGGAAGCGCCAGAATCGCGCCCCGCACTACCTCCGCGACATAAGGACCGTAATAGATCGCCAGTGCACAAACCCCAACGACCTCGGGAGACAAGGTAAGACCGTACACCGGCAGTGCATAGAACAGGATGTAGATGATGATCAACAACGGCAATCCAAGGCACAAGGCAGTGTAGAAGCTCGCCAGATAACGCAACACAGTGCCGCCGCGCAAATGGGCAGCGGTTAGCACGGCCCCGATCAGCAGTGAAGCTAACGCAGCCAGCGCACATAACTCCAGGGTGCGGACCAGTCCTGCTGCAAGGCGCGGTGCATTGTCGAGAACGAGGGACCATTCCATCAGGTTGCCCCAGCAACGTGCGCACCGGACGTTCTCAGCCTTTGCTCCAGGCGGCGGGCGAACAAGATCACCGGAAGCGTGATTGCCAGGTAGCAAAACGCCACCATCGCCAGCACCTCGGCGGGTTGAAATGTGCGCGCACTCACCATTTGGCCCGCAAACGTCAGTTCGGTTACTCCAACAACGGAAGCCAATGGCGTCGTCTTGAGCAAAATGGTGAATTCATTGACAAGCGCTGGCAGACCCGAGCGCCACACCTGCGGACCTATGATCCGCCACCAGGTCCGCACTGGACCAATTCCTATCGCCGCGGCGGCCTCGCGTTGACCCACGCTTACGACGCGCAAGTTTGCCCGCAGGATTTCTGAAATGTAGGCGCCGCTGTTGAGCCCTATCGCCAGAACCGCCGCCAGCATCGGATGTCCGCCAAGCCCTATCAGCGGCAAGGAAAAAAACAGGACGAACAGCTGCACCAGCGCCGGGGTGCCCCGCATCAGGCTGACGTAGAACCGGGCGAGCCAACGCATGGGTCCAAACGCGCTCACGCGCAGGAATAGCGCAAAGTGGCCAAAGACAAGACTTAAGACCGCTGCCATCACGCACAGTAGCGCTGTATTGACCAATCCGTCCGCGAGCACGGGCAGGCCGGTCATCACGCCGGACTCGGAAAACACCAGACGGCCCCTTTTCAAATTTCGGCTAGATCTTCTGCCACTCTCAGTTCGAGTGCCGCTGGCCGATCGTTGCCGGAGATGCCAGTGCAGCAGGCCGAAACGATAAATTCGGTGTCGCGCAGGACACGAAATACCACATGATCGCCGACGACTACTTTGTTGGGCAGCGGCTCAAGACTTCCGTCCTGGTGCAATTGCACGTTCATGAACAGGTTTATCGGATCGGGTAACTTGGGCGGAGAGATGCGCAAGCGTTTCAATTCTGCCCTGAGGGCCTCTACGCATCCTGTCTGATCGCCATATCCGCGTGTTTTCAGGTACGCCGTCGTCGACGCTGGCATCAGCAGATCGTGCGTGCCTACAGTGTCCTTGCCCAGAACCATCAGTGCGCGCCGCCGATTGGTAACCAGACGCATGCCCAGTCCGAGCAGGTACGAGTTGCTAAACACGCGGGTGTGATGTACCGAAAGAAACAGTTCGGGGTCTTCCTTAACGAATCCGTACAGCGAAGCCACGGCGCCGGGCCCGGCGGCGATTATCTTCAGCAGTTGGCCCTGCAGCACGCTTATTGCGCCCGCCGTTCCCGGCGCAACTATGGTGCTACGCGGGGATTGAGCTGGGCGCCCGCCGGTCTTTGTCATCAATAACATGACGCGAATCTCCTCAATTGTTTTTTTCGATAACCCAAGCTCGCCTGCCAAGACCACACAGGACGGTCGTTAGCGCGGAGCATCTGCTCAGACGGTTGGCTACTGTGTTTCCACGACGATATCTATCGGCGTCACTTTGAGCCCATTGCCCGGAATGATGTCTTGCGGGCAAGAGGACACGGCACAGATCAAATCGCATAGAGCGAGCATCGTTATGTAGTCTCCGGGACGGCTGACGGGGTCCGTCACAAGCATGCGGCCATCACTGGTGATGGGACCGTTTTGAAACAGATTGAACGTGTCGGGCACGTCAAAAGCGGACAGGCCGAATGCGGCTAACCCTTCGTGCATGTTGTCTACGCAATTGCGATGCCCTTCGATGTTGAAATCGACACTGAAACGCGTGCGATCGCAGGGCGGTACGTTGGCGTCGTGAACGCCGACGGTGTCTTCGAGTATGCGCAGCAATGGCTTGTCCAACGTTGAAACCAGCGTATCGCCCTTGCGAATGAACAGCGACTTCAATGCGCGCCGTGTATGGGTCGGCGAAAGTTTTTCGGACGGATCGGCGAGGCAGACCGCAACGAAGTCCGCGGCTTGCTTGCCTTCGGTATCGATGACCTTAAGGGTCTGGTTGGCCAGAACGGTGAAGGTCCGACCGTGCCCGGCGGGCACGTGTACTGTTTGGCTACGGGCTTGCATTTGCGCGGGCGGCGTTATTGCTTTGGAACGAAGTTAGCGGCAGGTACGGCCACCACCAAGCCAAGATGCTCTTTTTGCAGCTTCGCGAGCGCGCCCGACTTTTGCATGTCCAGTATGACTTCGCTGACAAACTTGTTGAGCCGGACATCATCCGGCCGCGTGACCCAGGCCATCCATTGGGAATCGCCAAGTTCACCGGCGCTTCGCAATTTACCCGGGTTCGCTTTCATGGCCGCTCCGAGCACCGTAATGTCGTCGAATACAAAGTCCGCGCGTTTGGCCATGAGTGCGCTGATGGTTTGCTCAACCGTGTCCAGACTCAATATTTTGATCGGTGCGAGCCCTTTGCCAGTCAGGGTGGCGTTGAACTCGTTAAGGATTTTTTCCGGCGCCGTCGTTGCCTTTACGGCAGCGGTCAGCCCGGAAAGTGACTCGATCTTGGCCTTTGCAGGAATTCGGGTCACGTCTGTGCGTGTAAGAACACCATTCGCCCCTTTGCTGAAGGGAACTGTAAATAGTACGCGCTTGGCTCTCTCGGCAGTCACGTTTAACGAGGACCCCTCAAGATCGAAGGACTTGGCCAGCAATCCGGGAATGATGCCGCTGAAGGCCATTTTCTGGTACTCGATTGCGACGCCAAGCTTCTTTGCCACAGCTTCCATGATCTCCGGCGTATAGCCGATGATTTTTCCGCTGCTGTCCGTGAACTCGTAGGGTTAAAAAGTGGGGTCTATCGCGACAATCATCTTGCCGCGTGACTTGATGTCGTCCAGCGTATCGGCCGACGAAATCGAGGGCAACAAGGTTGCGGCAATCAGTCCGGCCGCGCAAATAGCCAATTGGATTGACATCTTCAGCTTCATGAAAATCTCCAGGGTAAGTGAATCGATACAACCCGCCCGCAGCGACCGCTTGTTGGCAGGTAAGGCGTGCAACAAATAGACAAATATCGCAGAGTGAAATGTGAATTCCGATTTGAGTGTACAAGAAATTACTATTTCGTCAAACGCTTTTAAGCGGCTGTCAGCGCAAAGTCGTAATGTCCCCTTTTGACCAGATTCAAATGTCCCCTTTAATGTTAAGGGGCAGTCATGGTCGAGGTGGTACAGATGAGTTTGAAAGAGGCGGATCGGTACGCGGTGATCCAGCAAGTCATTGAGCGCACGATGGGCCAGTCGGACGCGGCGCTGTGGCTCAACATTTCGGTACGCCAAGTCAAACGCCTGGCACGCGCAATACGACTGAGCGGTGCCCAGGGTGCGGTATCCAAGCGCTGGGGTGCACCCAGCAACCGACGCATAGCGCAGGCGGTGCGTGAGCGCTTTGTAGGCCTGGTGGGCGAGCACTAAGGCGTCACGTGAAAATAACGTGACCAAGTTATCTGATTGTGGTTTAAAGCAGGCGTGCCTGTTGAACCTGCAATTCATCAAATCAAATCACGATACCGAGCACTCGGAGCGTTGATGGATGAGCGAATGCGCCGGCAATGGGCTGCGACGGAAGCACAGACCTATGGTTGGGGTGGCTTGAGTGCGGTATGCGATGCCACTGGCATGTCACGCAATACGATTCGCAAAGGCATGGCCGAGTTGGAGGTGCGCCGCAAGAAACCAAAAGCGGTGGTGAGCACGCGCTTGCGTAGGCAGGGCGGGGGTCGCAAACGCCTGACTGAGAATGACCCGGAGTTGTTGGGGGCGCTGGAGTTCTTGGTAGAACCAACGAGCCGTGGAGATCCGATGTCGGCATTGCGCTGGACCTGCAAAAGCACGGCGCGTTTGGCACAGGAGTTGACATCGCAGGCCCATCCCATTGGCGCCTGGAGTGTAGGGGCCTTGCTCAGAGCGCAGGGTTACAGCTTGCAGAGCAACCGCAAGACCAAAGAAGGAGCGGCACATCCGGATCGCAATGCCCAGTTTGAATACATCAACACGATGGTCAAGCGCCTTCAGCAGCGTGGCCAGCCGGTGATATCGGTGGACACCAAGAAGAAGGAAATCGTTGGCCAGTTCAAGAATGGCGGGCGCGAGTGGCAGCGCAAAGGCGAACCCGAAGAGGTGGACGTGCACGACTTTCCAGACCCGCAATTGGGCAAGGTCATTCCCTATGGGGTGTTCGACTTGAGCAAGAACGAGGGTTGGGTGAGCGTGGGTATCGATCACGACACGGCGCAGTTCGCGGTGCAGGCCATTGGTCGGTGGTGGAAGAAGATGGGCTCCAAGCGATATCCGTCGGCCAAAGAATTACTGATCACGGCTGACGGGGGTGGTAGCAACGGCAGTCGCAGCCGCTTGTGGAAGGTGGCGCTGCAGGAGTTGGCTGTGCGCCTGGAGATGCCAATCCATGTGTGCCACTTTCCACCGGGCACCAGCAAGTGGAACAAGATCGAGCACCGAATGTTCTGTCACATCACGCAGAACTGGCGTGGCCGACCATTGGTGAGTCATGAGGTGATCATCAACTTGATTGCGAACACGACAACACAAGCTGGACTGAAGATTCGTGCCGAACTCGACCGAGGGATTTATCCAATCGGTCTGAAGATTACCGATGCAGAGCTGAGCGAACTCAATCTCAAGCTGGCAAAATTTCATGGCGACTGGAACTACACGCTCCTGCCACTGCGAAAAACAAATTGATCACCTTATTTTCACGCGACGCCTTAGTGACTAATAGCTCGATCAAGAATGCTTGCGCCGCGATGGGAAGCGTGACATGCAGATTGCCTCTCTCCTGCCGCTCGGCGAGCATCGCGAACATGTGTGCCGCGCGAGCTTGCGTTTTCTGCACAAAGTTCTTGGCTCGTTCCAGATACAGATCGGGGGCCAATTGCATACCGGCGGTCAGCCAATAAACCCGTTGTGCAACGTTCATAAACTTGACGTTCAATTTCTCAGCGACCAAATCCATCTGCGGGTTAAGGTCCAAGCGACCCAACATTGCAACGATCAACAGACGTAGACTCTTTAGCTGTCCGTTGCTCGCCTTTATTGGAAACGCTTGAATAAGCCTTGGCGTAATCTGCACGGCAACTTTTGTATAGTCTCCATCGCGAGCCAGTGAGTACAAGCCATCCACGTGCTCCGTTTTTGCGGTAATTTGCTTGCTGGTAAGTTGCAGCATTACGCTGGCCAGGACATCAGCGTGTGTTGCGAGCAATTGCCTGAACCAGACCGGCGTGTTTTGATAGTTGTTCGTCAAAAGGAACGCCGAAACCGCTTCAATAGTCGATGGCGGTAGATCGAATGCCGAAGATGGATTTTCTATGTAGCGCAGTTCCATGGCTGCGATGCAAGGCGAAGCAAGGTTGTAACGTTGACGCTGTATGTTGAGGTCAATTATTTCCTTCGCCGAGGGAAGGTCAGCACGAAAAAGGCTTTGGCGTAACCCTTGTAGCGCAAGTTGGACCCATGTTCCGTTGTTGTCCAACAGCTCAAGCAGCCGGCTCTCAGGCGTCTTGGTATTTGATTGACGAAGGAAATTCAGATAGACGTCTGCAACCTGCACCAATGCGCCCAAATGCGCTTGACCGGTTTCAAAGCTCGGTAGCGTTTGACGAAAGAAATCGACCTTCTGCTGCGCTCTTTGCGAGACGCTTGTTTTTCGCCTGATTTCAGAATTGATGTACTCCTGATCGGCCGGTGCTGGGGGATAGGGGCAACATAAATAAGTTGGCGCCCAATCAGCATCGTCCAAGTGATCTGTGGCCCATTTTTCGAGCATACAAATTGCCGCGTCTGGCCCGTTTCGCCGTTCAATTAGCTGAAATGATTCAAGCACCATTTGCCGACGCATTCCGTCACTGATGACGGTTTCCGCCATAGATAAATACCAAAGTGCGGCGTCGTCCGGCTCTTGAGCGGAATAGAGTTGCGCACGAATCTGCCAAAACTTGTAGCCGCCATTTTGGCTATCGTTGTTCTGCCGGCTTAGCCAATGCTCGAATAGCTGCTTATATGCCGCTGCGTGAGCGCGCAGCCATTGTCCGAGCGACGCCTTGTGCTCGTCTTTCAGTGCGACGTGATAGTGGGGGCCAATGCCTAACGAAAGCCATGCATAAAGTCGCGCTACGTCCGCTTGAGCGCCGTAATGTTCCACACCGCGCACCAGTAATTCGCCCACAATCTCTGTCGAACGTAAATGGTCATACGCATCGCTGAGCCGAAAGCCTGTTGAAACTAAGGAGTCGAGCAGAGCCGGAACGTCTTGCACGCTTTTTGCCAGTTCGTGCCAGAACCGCCAATAGGCGCCCAACAATTGATCCGACTTCGGTCTTCTGAAATATCTCCAGACTATTGCTGGCGGGATGTGCGTGGGATATAGGGATAACAACAGCGAGCCCAACAGCTCATCCTCTAGGTCTTCCACTACGTTGCCTTGAATGTCGGTTAAGAGCTTCGTAAGTGTTGACCAATCCTTGTCTGTTTCGCGCGTGTAGGCAATTAAGATGTTCAAAGCATCTGTTCGCAAACTTGGCCAGTACGTCTTGTCGCGAATAATCTGTTCCAACTCTGCGGCCAAACTGGGCATGCGGTGCCCGTTTGCAATCGCGTCCAACACGCAATCGACCATGGCTAGGTGCGATGGACTCCTATCGGGAGAGCGGAATATTTCCCGGAAATCCTCCATCATGTCTATCGTTGCCAACGCGCCGAAAGGTTTGCTTGCCCAGTTCTGACTACGGAAGTGGGCATAGCGCTTAGCTTCATCGCGTAGGGCGTGAAGCACATGTAGCTTCTCCGCGTGGGTGAAGTTGCGCACATCACCGTTGACCACCAGACCTAAGGGGTCATGATCGATCAGATCTCTGCGTAGGTCCGTTGGTGCGCTGGCGGCCAACCAAGCGTGCAGGCCACGTAGCTCGGGCACCACACCGGCATCCCGACCAAGCATCAATGCCAGAACACGACTTGAAGGTAGGCCGTCGTGAATTCGGGTCACGAGGTAGTGCGCACCAAGGTACTCCGCAACAGTTCTGTGGACGGACCAGAAATTGCCACGGCCATCGCCTCTGAAGAGCCTGGTTTGAAGTGCTGCTTGGCTGATCGCTAGGTCAGGCGCACTGCCATCACTTAGAAGTTCAGGCAAGACAACAATGGCCGTTTGGGAG
>JANYBQ010000639.1 GCA_025360705.1 Betaproteobacteria bacterium
CGTTTCATGGGGCCCTTCAAAAGTCGTCCGTACAAGAGGGACTGGCGGTTCAGATGTTAGGGGCAACAGCCCCGAAATCAAGAATTTCGGCGCGTATGCACACGGTATCTGCGGTTATTCCCTTGCATCCAAGCTTGGTGCGCGGAACACGCATGGGTCCTCGTAAAACCCGGGCTCCAAATTCGCCGGCCACCATCCCGGAACACCCAGCACCGGCAAATGCGCGAACGGTTTGCTTGCCAGCTTCTCGCCGTTCAAGCTAGCGGCGACCCAGGTGTCCATGTCTCTCAAGGACGCCGTAGCCGGCAACACGCGGTACACGTGCGCGGTGACCGCTTTGCGCGGCGCCTGCAGCTTGTCCAGCAAAGCGTGGCCGAACAACAACAGTTGCGCCTCGCGCCACAGGGGCCGCGGCTGCCCGAACAGTAGCTGCCATTGCTTGGCCATCAAAGCCTCCCATAAAGGCGGGGGTGCGTGCAGGAAGGCGGCGTTTTCATCGAACAGCGTCAAGGCATCACGAACCACACCGCGGACCGGTCGTATACCGTCCGATGCGAGGCGTTCCGCCTGCAGCTGATTAAGTTTTTGCTTGGTGGCGGGGAAGTGGATCCAGCACAAGCCATTGAAGAAATCGTGCAGGCACGGACGTGTCGGGCAGGTACCGGTATCGGCTATGAACTGTTCATAAGCCACGGACGGCGGCAGATTGCTATGCGGGACAAAGCGCACCGGCGACCCGGTGACTTGATTCAATGCATCCCAAAGTGGCAACCCCAGGGCCATGTGCCTTTCCACCTGCCGGCCAACTTTTTGCCAAGGCGCATTCCATGCATGTGACCAATCCACTGCGCCCAGTAAATTGGCGTCTGCGCGAGTTTTCATCGGCGAACACGTCGGCGTCGGTGGCGCGCGGCTACTGAATTTTCCAGGCCAGCGTCTCGCCTGCGCGCAGCGGCGTCAGCTCCGCGTCGCCAAACGCAAAACTCCGCGGAGCCAGCCATGACTCGCGTCTTAGGGTCACACCACCCTGGTTACGTGGCAAGCCGTAGAAGTCCGCGCCGTTAAAGCTTGCAAATGCTTCGAGCTGGTCCAGCGCATTGGCTGCATCGAACACTTCGGCATACATCTCCAAGGCGGCAAAAGCGGTGTAACAACCCGCGCACCCGGTGGCGTGTTCCTTCAGGTGCGCCGGGTGGGGCGCGCTGTCGGTGCCGAGGAAAAAGCGCGGGTTGTCACTGGTTGCGGCCTGCACCAGCGCCAGTCGATGCGTCTCGCGTTTAAGCACCGGCAGGCAGTAGTAATGGGGGCGTATGCCGCCGGCAAAAATCGCGTTGCGGTTGTAGAGCAAATGGTGCGCGGTAATGGTGGCCGCCATAAGTGGGCCGGCATCGCGTATGTACTGAGCGGCCTGCGTCGTGGTGATGTGTTCCAGCACGATCTTGAGCTCCGGAAAATCACGGCGCAACGGTATTAACTGGCTGTCGATGAAAACCGCTTCGCGGTCGAACAAGTCGATAGTGGGCGACGTGACTTCGCCATGCACCAGCAACAACAGCCCTTCGCGCTGCATAACCTCCAGCACCTTGTAGGTCTTGTGCATGTCGGTTATGCCCGCGGCGCTGTTGGTGGTGGCGCCGGCCGGGTACAGTTTGACGGCGACCACCTGACCATCGCCGCCAGACCCGTGTGTGTCTTTGGCGCGCCGGATTTCCTGTGGGTCCAGGTTGTCGGTCAAGTACAGCGTCATCAGCGGCTCGAACGCAGACCCTTCAGGCCGCGCCGCGCGAATACGGCGCGCATAGTCCTGCGCTTGCCGGACCGTTGTTATCGGCGGCTTGAGGTTGGGCATGATCACGGCGCGGCCAAACTGCGCCGCCGTGTGCGGCACCACTGTCGTGAGTGCGTCTCCGTCGCGCAAATGGAGATGCCAGTCATCGGGACGCGTAATGGTCACGCTATCGGTCATGCACGGCGTATCGACTGGATTCATCGTGAATTTCAAGTGCGGTTAAGCGGCCGCCGCCGGCTGCGAAAGATAGTCCCACAAGGCCTGGGCACTATTTCTGGTGGCCTGGGGTCTGGTTTTGGCGGTTGCGGGCGCAAGTTTGTTTGCCCGTGTCGGGCTTCTGCCGGTGTCATGGCTGACCGGCGTTTCCCGGTAGGCACGTACGTCCATGGTGATGTGCAAAGCGGGCATGTCGCTGGGCACCGCACTCACCAATCGTTTGGCGCGTAACTCTTTCTTGACCGCGCTGAAAGGCAAAAACGCAATGCCATGCCCTTCCAGCGCCATCGCCTTGAGGCCTTCGGCCATGTCGGTCTCATACACCCGGTCGAAATGAATGGCAGTGGAGGACTGTTTTAGGATCAGGTCCACCATTTGTCCCAGATAGGCGCCGGGCGCGTATCCCAGGTAGGGCAGAAGATGGCCGGCACGCCCTGGCAGGCTGAACAGGGGAGCGCCGTTGCTGTCGGGCTTGACATAAGGCGCGATCACCTCTTCACCCAGGCTGACCATTTCGTAACGCGCCGGGTCGAGTTGGAACGGCTGGGAACTGTGATGGTAGGCAATCAACAAATCGCAACTACCCTCCACCAGCCGCAACACCGCGTCGTGTACGTTAAGCGCGATCAGCCGGCTTTTGATGGGGCCGAACTTCTCGCGCAGTCCCGACACCCAGGCTGGAAAAAAAGTGAAGGCCAGCGTGTGCGGCACCGCGAACTCGATCACGTCCTGCGCCGCCGAGGTGTGTCCCCGCAACATCGCGCGTGTGCTTTGCAAGGCCTGTAGAACCTCCAGCGACTGGTCGTACAGGGTTTCACCAGCCGGGGTGAGTCGGGTCGGGTAAGAGCTGCGGTCCACCAAGTCGGTGCCGGCCCATGCTTCCAGGGACTGGATACGGCGCGAGAACGCGGGTTGCGTCACATGGCGCAGTTGCGCCGAGCGGCTGAAGCTGCGTGTTTCAGCCAGGCTGACAAAGTCTTCAAGCCATCTGGTTTCCATAGTTCAATTATGCAGTCGCCGCATGCGGGCAACTGTCTTTGGCGCTCGCGGCAGCCTTACCAGTTAAAGCCACCGGGAAACGCGGATAACAGCGTTGCCGTCATGATGGCGTAACGCGCGAATTTGCCCAGGCCCATATAGAAGACGCAGGGCCAGAATGGAAATTTTAGCCAACCGGCCACTGCGCATAGAGGGTCGCCCACGATCGGCAGCCAGGACAGCAGGCAGGCCTTGGGGCCCAGACGTTCGAGCCAGCGTAAAGCCCGCACATGCGACGCCGAATGCCCGTACTTGTCCACGATCTGGTGGGCCTCATATCCCATCGCCCAGGTAAATGCGCCGCCCAGCGTATTGCCGGCGGTGCCAATCAGGATCGCCGGCCAGAACAGTTCGGGATTGAGCTTGACCAGTCCGAAAACAATCGGCTCGGAGCCCAGCGGCAACAAGGTGGCGGAAATGAACGAGACTACAAAAACCGTCGACAAGCCGAACTTCGGCAAAGCCAGCAGCGTGATCAGATGTTCTATCCAGGCTTCCATGCGAGCGCCAGTATAGGCAGCTCCCGATGTCAACATCGTGGGCATTTCAATTGCTGAAATTTTGCGCAGCTAGAATCACGGCTAGGGAGCAAAAGCCCCGAACTCCTGAATCTTTTCGCCACATCTTTTCTGTTTATCCGGGCGCATGAAAATCGGTCACTTCGCGCTTGCAAATCGCTTCATGGTCGCGCCGATGGCGGGCGTGACGGATCGGCCATTCCGCCAGCTTTGTCGCCGGCTCGGCGCGGGTTACGCGGTCAGCGAGATGGTCACGTCGCGGCCCGATCTGTGGAAGTCGCTCAAGACCTCGCGGCGTGCCAACCACGATGGTGAGCCGGGTCCGATATCGGTGCAGATCGCGGGTACCGAGCCGGCCATGATGGCGCAGGCCGCTGCCTATAACGTGGAGCGGGGCGCGCAGATCATCGACATCAACATGGGTTGCCCGGCCAAGAAGGTTTGCGACAAATGGGCTGGCTCCGCGCTGATGCAGGATGAAGCACTGGCCTTGTCGATCGTGGACGCGGTAGTGCGCGCGTGCGAGCCGCACGGCGTCCCGGTAACTTTGAAAATGCGCACCGGTTGGTGCCAGTCGCAAAAAAATGCCGCAAGGATCGCACGCGATGCGGAAAACGCGGGTGTACAAATGATTGCGGTGCACGGCCGTACGCGCGAGCAGGGTTACGGCGGTCGCGCCGAACACGATACCGTGGCACTGCTCAAGACCTTGTTGCGTGTTCCGGTGGTCGTGAATGGCGATGTTGCCACGCCGGAACAGGCCCGCGATGTGTTGGCGGCGACCGGAGCCGACGCCGTCATGATCGGCCGCGCGGCCCAGGGACGGCCCTGGATTTTCCGGCATATGGCGCACTTCTTGACCACCGGCACGCATCTGGCGCAGCCGCTTGTGGCGGAGGTCAAGCAGTTGCTGCTGGACCATCTACAAGACCACTACGGTTTGTACGGCGAGTTCACCGGCGTGTTGAGCGCGCGCAAACATATTGGCTGGTATGTAAGGGCCCTGCCGGGGGGCGAGGCCTTTCGGGCCCGCATGAATCTACTGGGTGACTGCGCACTGCAACTCGCTGCCGTGGCGGAGTATTTCGATGGATTGGCGTTGCGCATGGATCGTTTGCCGGATCCCGGCGCATGCAGTGACGCGCAAGCAGCACAATGGGAGACAGCGGTATGAGCAAAAAGCACATCGAAGAATGCGTGCGCACCAGCCTCGAGGGCTACTTCAGGGATCTGCGTGGCACCGAGCCGGATCGCATGTACGACATGATGGTACGTGTGGTCGAAAGGCCTCTGCTGGAAGTGGTGATGCAGCAGGCTGACAACAACCAGTCCCGGGCCGCCCAATGGCTGGGCCTGAATCGCAACACCTTGCGCAAGAAGCTGGTCGAACACAAGCTTCTCGATTGATTGACTGATTGAACGCACCCCATGAACGCACTTATTTCCGTTTCCGACAAAACCGGCGTCGTCGAATTCGCCACTGCGCTGCAGACGCTGGGGGCGAAGATTTTTTCAACCGGCGGCACCGCCAGTTTGCTGGCGGCCAGTGGCGTGGCCGTGACCGAAGTCGCTGAATTGACGGGCTTCCCGGAAATGCTGGACGGCCGGGTCAAGACCCTGCATCCACGCGTGCATGGTGGCCTGCTGGCGCGCCGCGATCTGCCTGCCCACATGAACGCGCTGGAATCGCACGGAATCGCGCCGATCGACCTGCTGGTCGTCAATCTCTATCCGTTCGAAGCGACGGTGGCCAAGGCCGGCTGCACGCTTGAGGACGCGATAGAGAATATCGATATCGGCGGTCCGGCAATGGTACGTAGCGCGGCCAAGAACTGGAAGGACGTTACGGTGATCACCGATGCGTCCCAATACCAGGCCGTGCTGGCCGAACTCAGGGCGGGCGGCACGGTAACCCGGAAAACGCGCTTCAGTCTTGCGGTCACGGCATTCAACCGCGTGAGCCAATACGATGGGGCGATCAGCGACTATCTTTCCAGCGTTCAGGAGGACGGTGGGCAAGCGTTATTCCCGGGTCAGGCCAACGGCCGATTCGTTAAATTGCAGGATTTGCGATATGGCGAGAACCCCCATCAGCAGGCCGCTTATTACCGCGACCTGAATCCGGCGCCCGGTTCTCTGGTCAGCGCGGTTCAACTGCAGGGCAAGCAACTCAGCTACAACAATATCGCCGACGCCGACGCGGCGTGGGAATGCGTCAAGGGCTTCGAAACACCGGCGTGCGTGATTGTCAAACACGCCAACCCCTGTGGTGTAGCCATAGCGGCGGATGCGCTTGAGGCCTACACCAAGGCATTCAAGACCGATCCGACCTCTGCCTTCGGCGGCATCATTGCATTCAACCGCGAAGTCGATGCGGCGGCGGCTGAAGCCGTTGCCAGACAATTTGTCGAAGTGGTGATGGCGCCCGGTTTTTCAGACGCTGCACTGTCCGTGTTCAAGTCCAAGGCTAATCTGCGCGTGCTCAGGATTGCTCTTCCACCCGGCGGTTCTTCTGCATGGGAGCAGGGCCGTAATGCAGTGGACGTAAAACGCGTGGGTTCGGGTTTGCTGATGCAAGTCGCCGATAACCACGAACTCTTGCTGGCGGATGTCAAAGTCGTGACCCGGTTGCAACCCACGGCCGCGCAGTTTCAAGATTTGATGTTTGCGTGGAAGGTGGCCAAATACGTCAAATCCAACGCTATCGTATTTTGCGCCGGAGGCATGACGACGGGTGTCGGAGCCGGCCAGATGAGCCGCGTGGATTCAGCACGCATCGCAGGCATCAAGGCGCGCAACGCGGGTCTGTCATTACGTGACAGCGTGGTGGCCAGCGATGCGTTTTTTCCGTTCCGCGACGGTCTGGATGTGGTGCTGGATGCCGGCGCCAACTGTGTCATTCAACCAGGCGGCAGCATGCGGGACGACGAAGTTATCGCTGCTGCCAACGAACGTGCAGTCGCGATGGTATTCACCGGCGTGCGCCACTTCAGGCATTGAATTTGGCAGCCGGGCCCGGTATCCTAAACCGAGTGCCGCGACAGACGGGGTCTATCGCCAGTGGCCGCGACCGTAATAGCCACCACCATAACCAAACTGCAGGTTGACGCCTATTGGCGGACTGTAAGGACGGGCATAGTAGCCCTGATAGCCCTGATAGCCCTGATATATGACCGGATCGGACGTTATAACCACCGGTTGCGCATAAACCGTCTGTGTCACGGGCGGCTGCAAATACGTCACCGGTCCAGGATCTTGAGTCGGTACGGAGTCTAACGGCGTTATCTGAAGTCTGACAGTCGGACCTGGGTCATAAGGCATTTGAACCGAATATTGTTTGCCCGCATATTCGTACACCACGTTGTAAATGGAAAGCCTGTTCTCGTAAACATTCTGGGTCGTGCAATTCTGCACGTTCTGCACTTGAGAACCCTGGCCTTCGACACCGTCGCCCACTATGGCGCCGCCGAATAGCCCCAATATAGTGGCGGCCGCGCGCCCGCCACCGTGTCCGACCGCATTGCCAAGCGCGCCACCGGCCAGCGCACCGATCGCCGCGCCCGCACCGGAACGTTGATTCGGCACTACAACCGCTTGGTTACTGCACACCTGGCGCGGCACTGCTATCTGCTGCATAACGGGAGTGCTGGAGATAACGCGGCCCATCTCCTGGGCCGCACACAGACCGCTCGCCAAAGCCGCAACAACCAACACGACACTACTTTTCACGGCATTCTCCTTTAGCACGCTACGCACTGCTTCCAGTTTAGGGCGGTGGCTCACAAATGCAATCGCTGCCAGGTAAAGCCCACGTAACAATTTGGTGAGTGGGTATTGCGCTCCAAATCGATGCCGCACCATCAAAAGGTCCTGAAAACTTCCCGTGCCGCGCCCACGGTCGCGGCGATATCGGCATCGCTATGGGCGGCGCTGACAAAGCCGGCCTCAAACAATGCGGGCGCGAGGTAGATGCCGCGCTCCAGCATGCCGTGGAACAGCCGGTTGAAACGCGCGCTATCGGACCGCATGACTTGCGCATAATTTTGTGGCAGGCGGTCCAGCAGGAAGAAGCCGAACATACCGCCTTCACAGTCGACGCAAAAAGGCACCCCGGCCGAATCTGCTGCTGCCTGCAAGCCGTCCATCAGTAAACGTGTTTTACGTGCCAGATCGTCAAAAAATCCGGATCGCGCGATCTCGGTCAAAGTGCTCAAGCCACAGGCTGTCGCGACCGGATTGCCGGACAGCGTGCCGGCCTGGTAAACCGGGCCAAGTGGCGCCAGCTGTTGCATTACTTCACGTTTGGCCCCAAAGGCCGCCAACGGCATGCCGCCGCCAATCACCTTACCCAGGATCGTCATGTCCGGCTGGAATCCGGGCAGGACCCTGGCGTAGACCGCTTGAGCACCGCCCAATGCGACCCGGCAACCGGTCATGACTTCGTCGAACACCAGCAGCGCGCCGGATTCGGTGCATAACTCGCGGCAGCGCTGCATGAAGGGCATGCTGGCCCGCACAAAATTCATGTTGCCTGCAATCGGTTCTATAACAAGGCATGCCATGTCCCTGCCATGCGCCGCGAATGTCTGCTCCAGCTGGTCGATATTGTTGTATTCCAGCACCAGGGTGTGCTGCACCACTTCGGGCGGCACGCCCGCGCTGGAGGGATTGCCAAAAGTTGCCAGTCCCGAACCGGCTTTGACCAGCAAAGCATCGGCGTGGCCGTGGTAACACCCTTCGAACTTGATCAGCTTGCGGCGCCCGGTGGCGCCGCGGGCGAGGCGGATGGCGCTCATCGCGGCTTCGGTGCCGGAGCTCACCAGCCGAAGCATGTCCATCGAGGGGACCAGGCGCAGAATAGCATCGACCAATTCGATTTCCCGCAGGGTAGGAGCGCCGTATGAAAAGCCGTCCAGTAGCGCCGACTGCACGGCCTGCACCACGGCGGGATGGCCGTGGCCCAGAATCATCGGGCCCCAGGAACCGATGTAGTCGATATAGCGACGGTCTTCCGCGTCCCACATGTAGGCGCCCTGTGCGCGCTTGATAAAGCGCGGTACACCGCCCACGGCTTTGAACGCCCTTACCGGCGAGTTGACGCCTCCCGGTATGACGCGCTGCGCTCGTTCGAACAGTTGCTGGTTGTTTTCAGTGTTTGGTGTCATGCGGCGGCAGGTTGAAAAAAGGATCGGTGCTTGCGTTGTCCTCCGGCGCGGTGTCCGAGTCGTCTTCAGCTTGTGCCCAGAACAGGCGGTCAGGAATAATGTTGCCCATGCCGGGGCGAAAGCCGGCGTCCAGGCAACGGTCAAGGTAGGCGAGGGCTTCCTTGGCGGCCTCTGCCAGATCGGTGCCGGTGGCGAGCAACGCCGCCAGAGCCGCTGACAAGGTATCTCCAGCGCCCGAAAAAGTTGCCTCGAAACGCTCGAAGCGGCCGCTGTAGAGCACCGAATGCGGCGATGCCAAAACGTTTTCGATCAGCTGCTCCGGCATGGCAACTCCGGTCACCAACGTGTAGGGCACGCCCAACGCGTTGGCTGCCATCGCGATGTCGCGTGGAGTCGGGTTCTTGGTGGAACTCCAGTCCGGAAGCAGCCAGCGCCATAGTGTGCTGTGGTTTCCAACCAACACAGTTGTTTGCGGCAATACCAGTTCCCTGAATGCATCCAGATACAGGTCAATTTGAACCTCGCTCCACCAGGACAGATTGGGCATATAGGCGACCAACGGAACGTCCGCATAATCGGTGGCGATCTCGGCGATGGCGCTGAGATTTTCGGGCGATCCAGCAAAACCGACTTTGATCACCTGAACCGGAACATCTTCAAGAATGGTCCGCGCCTGTTCGGTCACGGCATCTTCATCGAAGGCGTGGTGGTCCATGATTTCCGCCGTATCGCGTGTGTACGCACCCGTAACGACGGGCAGCGCATGGGCACCGACCGATGTGATGGCACTGACGTCCGCGGCCAGGCCGCCGGCGCCACTGGGATCGTTTGCATTGAACGCCAACACACAGGCGGTACGTTCCGATTCCTGGTCGTCTTCGGGGTCGGAGGGTGCGGGCTGGAGAGACATGATCGAGCCTGAAATGGCATCAGGCGAAATTTTTTGGGTTCTGGCGCACGGCGCGCTTTTTAAGACGCTGGAAGCGCCCGACCGCTGGGGTCGTCTCTATACAATGATTGCATTCTATTTGAAGGCCCCTTAAGCTGTGAGTGAATCTAAAACCTGGATGTGTCTGATTTGTGGCTGGATTTATGACGAGGAAGCGGGGGCGCCTGACGACGGTCTCGCACCAGGCACCCAATGGGCCGACGTTCCAATGAACTGGACCTGTCCCGAATGCGGCGCGCGCAAAGAGGATTTTGAGATGGTCCAGATCTGACTCCCCGGCGGGCGCGGACGATCTGCTTCGACAACTTCACCTCTGGAGCGCAGTCTTGTGAATACAACCGGATCGACTTTCAAAGTCCTGGTGATTGACGACAGCAACACCATCCGGCGTAGTGCCGAGATATTCCTCAAGCAGGGTGGGCACGAAGTGTTGCTGGCCGAAGACGGCTTCGACGCACTGGCCAAAGTCAACGATTACCAGCCGCACCTGATTTTTTGCGACATCCTGATGCCCAGGCTGGACGGTTACCAGACCTGCGCCATCATCAAACGCAATGCCAAATTTTCCGGCGTGCCCATCGTCATGCTGTCATCCAAGGATGGCGTTTTTG
>JANYBQ010000679.1 GCA_025360705.1 Betaproteobacteria bacterium
AAAAAATCGGGTGCGTGCAATAGGCATACACTTTCTTCGCGCCGCGTTCCTTCAAAACCTCTGCCGCCTTAACCAGCGTGCCGGCGGTGTCGATCATGTCGTCCATCACGACGCAATTGCGGCCTTCGATCTCGCCTATCACGTGCATCACCTCGCTCACATTGGCGCGCGGACGGCGCTTGTCGATGATGGCCAGGTCGCAGTTGAGCTGCTTGGCAAGCGCGCGCGCGCGAACCACGCCGCCGACATCTGGCGAAACCACGATCAGGTCTTCGTATTGCTTCTGCCGCAAGTCGCCCAACAACACCGGCGAAGCATAAATATTGTCCACCGGGATATCGAAAAACCCCTGGATCTGGTCGGCATGCAAGTCCATCGTCAATACCCGGGCCACGCCAACCGTCTGCAACATGTTGGCCACTACCTTGGCGGTAATCGGGACCCTGGAAGAACGCGGCCGGCGATCCTGGCGCGCATATCCGAAGTATGGAATGACAGCGCTGATGCGCTCGGCCGACGCGCGTTTGAGCGCGTCCACCATGATCAACAGCTCCATCAGGTTCTCGTTCGTGGGTGAGCAGGTGCTTTGCACCACGAACACATCGCGCGCCCGCACGTTCTGGTTGATCTCGACCGTTACCTCGCCGTCCGAGAAGCGGCCCACTGTCGCGGCACCCAGCGAAATGCCAAGGTGCTGCGCAATGTCCGCCGCCATGCGCGGGTTCGCATTGCCGGTAAAAACCAAGAAATCGGGAGGTTGGGCAGCATGCACTAGCATCGCGGCGATCCAGTCAGGTTTGTGCCGGTAGGTTAAACATCCGGAACGGACAACATATTTGGCAGGGGAGGAAGGATTCGAACCTTCGCATGCTGGAATCAAAATCCAGTGCCTTAACCAACTTGGCGACTCCCCTACACGGGTGCGTCGCTAATCGCCACACACCGGCAAACCATGGCCGGAGGCCCATCCCAACAGAGGATGCACATCCAGCCCACTACACCATCGGGCCTCGAAGGCGCTCGGTACAGCGCCCAAGTCAAGGTCCTCAACGCCTTCTGAACCCCACGCAAATACCGCACTTCCGGAGCCTGTCATCCTGCCTCCCAGGCCGCGCGTGGCAAGCCATTCAAGAGCTTGGGTAACAGCGGGACATAGTTGCTGCGCGACGCCTTGCAGATCGTTGCAACCAAAGCTCCGGGGATTTGCAGCAAAGCCTGAAATTGTAGCAGTTTTGGTATCGATTCCGAGTCCCGGATGCCCGAAGATCAGGCTGGTTTGCAGGCCGTCCGACGGCTTGAGAACCAGGTAACGGGCGCTTGTCAAATTCAGCGG
Source organism: Betaproteobacteria bacterium (assembly GCA_025360705.1). Classification (GTDB taxonomy): domain Bacteria; phylum Pseudomonadota; class Gammaproteobacteria; order Burkholderiales; family Burkholderiaceae_C; genus CAISIP01. The sequence goes on from JANYBQ010000679.1 coordinate 1,334, forward strand.
CGTTATCTTCTCGCCTACGCCTTCCACCCATGCGTTGCGCCCGGAAAGAAAGAACGGAACGTCTGCCCCTAGCGCCAGCCCGATGCGGGACAACTGCTCAAGCGGCAGATTCAGCTGCCACAGCCGGTTCAAGGCCAGCAGGCAGGAAGCCGCATCCGACGACCCTCCGCCCATGCCGGCTTGCGACGGGATTTTTTTGTCGACGGCTATATGCACGCCGCGTCGCGTCGCGCCTGCGCTTTGCAGCGCCTGCGCCGCACGCAGTATCAGGTCCTGCCGGGGCAGTGGCGTGCCAAGATCTTCCCGGCTTATTTCGCCATCGTTGCGCAGCTCAAAATGCAGCGTGTCGCACCAGTCGATCAATGCAAATGCCGATTGCAGCAGGTGATAGCCGTCGGCGCGTTTGCCGGTGATGTGAAGAAAGAGGTTGAGCTTGGCCGGGGCAGCAACGTCGTATAACGACTTCATGGCCGCGCGGCTGTCAGGCGCGTCCTCATTCCAGCACCAGGCGCATTTCCACAGTGGGCAAGGGCGCGCTGCGGCGTGCCACCAACCGGCCGTTGGACAGCTCGCGCAAATCGGCTTGCCATCCGGCGGCGCTGGCGTTTTCTCCGGCCAGCCATTGGAAGATGCTTGCGACGGGGAGTTCGGTTCCGGTGGCTTGCCGTGTCAAGGCATCCATTGAATCGAACATGCGCTCTTTGCCATCCCAGCGCAAGCGCGCGTCGCCAGGCGCCCAGGCCAGTTGCGCGATGGTCGCCCCCAGCGGCGAATAAAGCGACAACTCTCCGGCCTGTGCATTACCCCTTAGTTGAAAGCCGGCCGAAAATGATTGCACCCGATCTGAATCTACGCGCAACGCAAGCCGGCCGCTCCATTGGGTCACCGGCTGCCCGGGCGGGTTGATGGCACGGGGCGGGCTGGCACATCCGGCCAATAACAACATAACAATCGCGAATGGCGCCCACAGCGCCCGAAACCCCGCCGTCACGGCTTGACTTGGAGGCGTTTTAGAGTTTCCTGCAAGGTCTCATTCTCGGCATTCAACGAAATACCTTCTTTCCAGACGGTTACCGCTTGCGGGTGATCTCCCATGGTCCAGAGCACTTCTCCCAAGTGGGCCGCGATCTCCGCGTCCGGCTTGTCCTTGAATGCCTGCTGAAGAATACGCAATGCCTCCGGCAGGTTGCCACTCCTGAATTCGACCCATGCCAGACTGTCCGAGATGAAGGGGTCTCCGGGAGCGAATTCGAGCGCCTTGCGCACCAGCTCCCGCGCTTCCGGAAGCCTCACATTGCGATCCGCCAACGAGTAGCCCAGCGCGTTATACGCATGCTGGTAATCCGGCTTTATCGCGATTGCCATCCGCAATAGCCGCTCCATTTCAGCCAGGTCGCCCAACTTCTCGGCCACCATGGCCTGGTCGTACATCAGATCCGTATCCTGCGGGTAACGCGCCATGGCTCCCTTGAGCAGATCGTAGGCGGGGCGAAACTGCTTGTTGTCACGCAAAAGCTGCACCTCGGCGTTTATTTTCATGCGTGCGTCGGCAGGACTCGGCTCCGGCAGCGCCCGGATCAAGGCGCGGGCATCGTCGAGTTTCCCCTCTCGGGCCAGGATGGCTGCGCGCCGGCTCTGCACATTGATCATTTCCTCGGAGTTGTCGATTTTCGCAAGCCAGGTTTGCGCACCCGCGAAGTCCTTTTTTTGCTCGGCAATCGCGGACAACGCCAGATAAGCCTGCGTCAGACCGCGACTGGATTCCGCGGCATCGGGGCTTACCGGTTTGGCCGCTTCCATTTCCACAAAACGACGCAGCGACTGCTCGGCGGGGACGGGCTGCTTATTCTGCAACTCGAGCGTGCCTTTGATCAACCAGGCCGGGGAATAGTCGGGTCTCTCTTCGGTCACCGCCTTGAGCTGGGCAGCGGACTCGGCGTAACTATGGTTGTCGAGCAGCACGCGTGCGTAGTCCATCCGGAATTCGATCCGTGGCTTTCCCTGCAGGTGTTTGCGAACGATGGCCTCAGCCTGCGGTGTCTTGGGGCCCATCAGGTTCAAGGCAACAATGGCCGGCCCTTCCGCCGTGGCATCGAGCGCCTGCCCACGTTGCGCCGCGTCCAGAGCTCCGTCCGGGTCCGCGGCGTCAAGACGCATGCGGGCTATCGTGGTCCACGCCGCGGCACCCACCTCCGGGTCACGCAGGTAATCCGCAAGCGCCTGTTCGACGACGCTGGCGGACTGCTTTTTATCGGTGACTCGCGCGAACAGGCGTGGAATGGCGTTGATCGTCGCGATGCGATCAGTGGTGGTTGCCAGCGTAAGGTCGCGCTTAAGCGGTTCCGCTGCCTCAACCACGCGGTTCAAACCAAGCAAAATCTGAAACAGATAACGATTGGCTTCGCGAGACGTGGGTATTGCCTGGCGCCAGGCACGGGCGGCCTGCAACGCCGACTCGCCCGAGCGAGCCTGAAGCGCGATGTCGGTGGCGCGCTTGAACAGTCGGGCATCGCCGGTTTTACGCGCCGCGTCCAGGAAAAGCGAGAAACCCACCCCCTGTTCTCCGCCGATGGC
>JANYBQ010000198.1 GCA_025360705.1 Betaproteobacteria bacterium
CATCAGGGCCGACAGAATGTCGCGGCCCTGATCATCGGTACCCAGCAGGAACTTCGCACTGCCCCCCGCGGACCAGGCCGGTGGCAGCCGCGCATCGGCCAGCGCCAGCGTGGCAAGGTCGAACGGATTGTGCGGCGCCACCAGATTGGCAAAAACGGCGCAGAACACACAGACAAAAGCGACCACCGCCGCCCCCACGGCAACCGGCGAACTGCAAAAGCTGTATCCGACGTCGCTGTCCCAGAAGCGGGCCGCCCAGGATCTCATGACGACTGGTTCGCAAGCGGCATCGCGTGTTCGGCCAGGCTGGCGTGCAATGCGGAGCCAAGCGGCAATATCTCGTCGTTGAAATCGTAGCGGGTGTTGTGCAGGAAGGCGCAGCCGACGCCGTTTTCCGCGCCTTGTCCGATCCGCAGGTACGCACCCGGTTTGACCTGCAGCATGAACGAGAAATCTTCCGCGCCCATGCTGGGCTCCAGATCGCGCACGACATGCTCGCGCCCAAGCAGGCTGGTGGCCACATCGGCAGCGAAATTCGCTTCGGGCGCGCTGTTGATGGTGGCCGGGTACATGCGTTCGTAACGCACCGTGGCGGTCGCTCCGAAAGCCACCGCCACTGCGCCGCACAACTCATTCAGGCGACGCTCCACAAGGGCCTGCACGATCGGGCTGAATGTGCGCACGGTGCCGACCAACGTGGCGTTATCGGGTATCACGCTCATGGCGCCCATTTCGCCCGCGCGCATCGCGCACAGGCTGATGACGGCGCTTTCCACCGGCCGCACGTTGCGCGACACGATGCTTTGCACCGCGGTGATGATGTGGCCCGCCACCAGCACCGGATCGATGGTGGTATACGCATGGGCGCCGTGGCCGCCCTGGCCCGTGATCTCGATCGTGATGCGGTCGGCCGCGGCCATCATCGGCCCGGGGTTGATACCCACGGTGCCCGGATGCATGGCCGGCCAGTTATGCATTCCGTACACCGCGTCGACCGCGAAGCGCTCGAACAGGCCGTCTTCGATCATGGCTTTGGCGCCCGCGTATCCCTCTTCACCGGGCTGAAAAATCAGCACCGCCGTACCGTCGAAATTGCGCGTCTCGCTGAGGTAACGCGCAGCGCCCACCAGCATCGCGGTGTGGCCGTCGTGGCCGCAGCCATGCATCAGGCCGGGCGTGGCGGACTTCCAGGCAAAGTCGTTATGTTCGGTCATCGGCAAGGCGTCCATGTCGGCACGCAGACCGATGGTCTTGCCGCTGCCAATCCGCTTGCCGCGCACAACGGCCACCACGCCGGTCTTGCCGATGCCGGTATGGATTTCATCCACGCCGCATAACTTCAAGGCCTCTGTCACGCGGTGTGAGGTGTAACGTTCCTCGAACCCCAGTTCCGGATGCGCGTGCAGGTCACGCCGCAGTGCCGTCAACTCGGGATGAAAGCGCGCGATGTGCGCGAATGCCCGGCCCTTGGCGCGCAGGCGATGGTCTTGAACCGGTGATGTCATCGGTGCCCCCTGTTATCCACGCGCAGGCGCGGGTCAACCACGAAGTAAAGCAGGTCAACCGTCAGGTTGATCAACACGAAGATCAGTGAAACCAGGCACAGATAAGCCGCCATCACGGGTATGTCTGCAAAGTTCACTGCCTGTATGAACAGCAAGCCCATGCCTGGCCACTGGAACACGGTCTCGGTGATGATTGCAAAAGCGATCAGGCCGCCCAGTTGCAGGCCGGTGATGGTCATCACCGGTACCAGCGTGTTCTTGAGCGCGTGCCCGAAGTAGATCGCACGGTCGCTCAAGCCGCGCGCGCGGGCAAACTTGATGTAGTCGGTGCGCAGCACCTCCAGCATTTCGGCCCGCACCAGGCGCATGATGAGCGTGAGCTGGAATATCGCCAATGTCACCGCCGGCAAGACGATGTGGTGCCAGCCCTGGGCCGTCAGAAGGCCGCTGCTCCACCAGCCCATCTGGGTAACGTCGCCGCGCCCATAACTGGGAAACCATCCGAGCCAGACCGCAAACACCAGAATCAACAGGATGCCGATCAGAAAACTCGGCAGGGACACACCGAGCAGCGAAAACGACATGAACACCTGGCTCAGGAAATTTCCGCGCCGCAAGGCCGCATAAACCCCCATGGGAACACCCACCGCCAAAGCCATCGCAGCCGCCACGAACGACAACTCCAGCGTGGCCGGCAGACGCTCCGCAATCAGGCGCGATACCTTGCCGCCCTGACGCAGACTCAAGCCGAATTCGCCCTGTGCGGCGTTGACCAGGAAATGCCCGAACTGCACCACGAAGGACTGGTCCAGACCCAGCGCGGCGCGCAGTTCGCGCACTTGGTCCGGCGTCGCATCCTGGCCCAACATCATCAACACCGGGTTGCCCACATACTGAAACAGCATGAACGCGATGAGGGCCACGGTGACCATCACGAATACGGCCTGGATCAGGCGGCGCAGGATGAATGCAAACATCTAGTCGGACACGGTCGGGCACCAGAACCTGAATGTAGCATGGCGCCTGCGCGCAGCACACCGGTTGGAGCCGCTTGGGGTTTCCCCGCTTTGCGTCGCGCGCGTCGCTGGATAACATGGGCCTCTTAACTCTTCTGGGGATTGAACATGAACTTGAAGCGCGTTCTCGCGACCTTGGTGTTTGCGACCGCACTGGTCCTTGCACAGGCGCAATCCGTGACCATGAAGTGGGGTGCGCAGAACGACATCCTCACGCTCGACCCGCATTCGCAGAACCATGCAACAACGCTTGCGATCGTGATGAATTCCTACGAAGGCCTGACGCGTTACGGGCCGAAGTTCGATGTCGAGCCGGCGCTTGCCACGAAGTGGACCTACATCACACCGACCCAGTTACGTTTCGACCTGCGCAAAGGCGTGAAATTCCACGACGGCTCCCCGTTCACCGCCGACGATGTGATCTTCTCGTACGGCCGCATCAGCCAGCCGAATGGAACGATGCAGATCTATGTCACCGGCGTCAAGGAAATAAAGAAGATCGACGACTACACCATCGACATGATGCTGGCCGCGCCCGACCCGGTCCTGTTGCGTAGCCTGATCGACTTCCGGATCATGAGCAAGGCCTGGGCCGAAAAGAACCGGACCACCAACGTGCAGGACTACAAGGCCAAGGAAGAAAACTACGCGTCGCGCAACGTGAATGGCACCGGTCCGTACCACATCACGAGCTGGCAGCCCGATCAGAAAATCACGATGACCATCAACAAGGGTTGGTGGGACAAGCCGGGCGGAAACGTGACGGACGTGATTTACACCCCGATCAAGTCCGACCCGACACGGGTCGCCGCATTGCTGTCGGGTGAACTGGACCTGCTGTCCGACGTACCGACCCAGGACGTGGCCCGCTTGCGCGGCGACTCCAAGTTCAAGATCATGGACGGCAACGAGGTGCGCACGATCTACATTGCACTGGACCTGGGCAGCGACGAACTGAAATACTCCAGCGTCAAGGGCAAGAACCCGTTCAAGGACAAACGTGTACGCGAAGCCCTGAGCATTGCGATAGACCGCGAGCTGATCAAGCGCAACACCATGCGTGGCCTGTCCCTGCCGGCCGCCATCATGGTCGCGCCCGGCGTCAACGGCAACACACCGGATATCGATCAGGCCGTCAAGGCGGACCCGGAGAAGGCCAAACGTCTGCTGGCGGAGGCCGGTTATCCGAACGGGTTAGAGTTTCAGCTGAACTGCCCGAAC
>JANYBQ010000586.1 GCA_025360705.1 Betaproteobacteria bacterium
TGTTGGCGGGTCTCCTGGCACCGACCGCCGGCAGCCTGCGCATCAGCAACCAGCCGGTGATGGGAACGCGCACCGATATCGGGATCGTCTTTCAGCAACCGCTGCTGCTGCCCTGGCTGAAGATTCTTTCCAACGTACTGATCCCCGTCGAGGTACAGGGACGCGGGCGCGCGCAGTACGTGCAGCGCGCGAAGGAACTGATCGCCATGGTCGGGCTGGAAGGTCATGAGTCGCGGCTGCCACGGGAGCTGTCCGGTGGCATGCAGCAGCGCGTGGCGCTGGCACGTGCGCTCGTGCACGATCCTGCGATCCTGCTGATGGACGAGCCCTTCGGCGCGCTGGACGCCATGACGCGAGAAACGATGAATGTCGAGCTGCAGCGTATCTGGGCCGCTGACCGCAAGACCTCACTGTTTATCACGCACAGCATTCCGGAAGCGGTTTTCCTGAGCGATCGCGTCGTGGTGATGACACCCAAACCCGGGCGCATCGCAAAAATCATCGATGTACCGTTTGAGCGTCCGAGAGGCATAACGCTGTTCGGGACCGCCCATTTCGCGGCGTTGACTGCCGAAGTGCGTACCCTGTTCCAGCAGCAGCATGGCGGCGCACCAAGCGGCGGCGAGATGTTTGCCTGAGGATCGACAACATGAACAACTCCTCCGTTGCGACTGGGGCGCTCGACATCTCCGGCCCTGCCTGGCCGATGGTGGAGCTGCATTGCCATCTTGAAGGCGCCATCACGCCGGAAGACGCTTGGTCGGCGGCGGCGGAACTGGGCATTCAACTGCCTTGGTCCAGCCTTGGCGAGCTTGACAAGGCCATCTCGCTGCCGGACCGGAGTTGCAGCTTGAAGGAATGGGCTCCCATTTTCGATGCCTGGCGCGGGCTGTTTTCGTCGCCGGAACTGATTGCCTCGTTGACACGCAAACTGATGGCCCGGTACCGCGCCATCGGGTGCCGACACGTCGAGCTCCGCTTCAACCCAATTTTTATTGCACGGCTTGCCGGAATCTCGGAGGACACGGTCGTGAAGGCCGTAGCCGGTGCTCTTGCCGGTCTGCAAGGCATGAGCGCAAACCTGATTGTTCTTGCGACGCGGCATCGGGGTACCGGGGAAGCCGTCCAGGCGGCCGACGTGGCGGTGCGGAACCGTCACATGGGCGTCGTGGGTTTCGATCTGGCGGGGCAGGAGATAGGGCATCCCGCCGCGGACTACGCCGAGGCTTTTGAAATTGCACGTAGAGCCGGTCTGCGCCTTACTGCGCATGCGGGCGAGGAAAGCGGCCCCGAATCGATTCGGGCAGCACTCGACATCCTGGGTGCAGAACGAATCGGACACGGCCTGACTCTCGGACAGGACGCCTCACTGCTCCAGGAAGTGGCGCGGCGCCAGATACCGCTGGAGATGTGCCCGATCTCGAATTGCCGTACGGGGGTTACGGCAAACGTCGCACAGCATCCTGTGGTCCAGTACTTAAGAGCTGGCGTCAAGGTGACGTTGAATTCCGATGATCCGGGGCTTTTCGGCACCACGCTGCGCGATGAATGGCAGCAAGTGCAACAGGCGCTTTCGCCATCGGACGCTGAAATGCGCGCACTAGTCTGGAACGGCGTGGACGCGGCCTTTCTGTCTGATTCCGATCGCGCCTTGCTACGTTCCAGGATCGAGGCGGATTTCGTGGCACTAGACGCAGACGCGCTTGAAACGAAACGCTGAGAAAGAAAGAGCCGCGCCCGTTGACTGTCTCCCGCGAGGCTTGCGCCTTTTCCCCACTGCAGGTGGCGCAAGGTTAATTTCTGACCGCTCGGTTACAGCCCCACCACGCGCAAAACTTCCTCGCCGTACGCATCCAGTTTCTTGGCCCCAATACCGGTGATGCCCTGCAGGTCGTCCAGGGACTGCGGCGCGCGTTGGGCGATGGCGGCCAACGTGGCGTCGTGGAAGATCACGTAGGCAGGCAGGTTGTGCGACCGTGCCACCTCGGCACGCCACTCGCGCAGAGCCGCGTAACGCTGCGTTGCCAGGTTGTCCAGCGGCAGCGGCGCCTTGGGCGCGGCGCCGCTTTTACCGACGGAGCCCTTGGCGCCACGCCGGCCCTTTTCCAATGCGCCGGAAGCTTGGGACGCACGTAACCGCACCTGCACCTCGCCCTTTAGCACGGCGCGCGACGCTTCCGTGAGCTTGAGCGTGTTGAACGCCTGCGCGTCCACGCTCACCGCGTTGATCGCAATCAGCTGGCGCAACACGCCACGCAACTGTTGCTCGCTGAAGGCCGCGCCAATCCCGAACGTACTCAATTCCTTGTGCCGGTGTTGCACCACCTTCTCGGTGTTTTTGCCGCGCAGGATGTCCATGATGTGGCCCGCGCCAAAGGTGATGCCGCTTAACTGCTGCACACGGTAGATGGTGCTGAGCAACTTGCGCGCCGCGTCGGTGCCGTCCCACACCTGAGCCGGGAACAGGCAGTTGTCGCAATTCATGCATGTGAAGGACGTGGCCCCCACGCTTGTCGCGGCGTCTTGATATGTTTCACCAAAATAATGCAGCAGCCGCACGCGTCGGCAATCGGTGGCTTCGGCCAGGCCCAGCAGCGCGTCGAGTTTGCCGCGCATGACCTGTTTGAAGTCATCGCCGGCCGGGCTCTCGTCGATCATGCGGCGCTGGTTCACAACGTCCTGCAGCCCATAGACCATCCACGCATCGGCGGGTGTGCCGTCACGCCCGGCGCGGCCGGTCTCCTGGTAATAGGCCTCGATGTTCTTGGGCATGTCCAGGTGCGCCACAAAACGCACGTCGGGTTTGTCGATGCCCATGCCAAACGCGATGGTGGCCACCATCACCACGCCTTCATCCCGCAAAAACCGGTCCTGGTTGCGCTGGCGCACTTTCGCGTCCAGCCCGGCGTGGTAGGGCAAGGCGTCGACGCCTTCCTGACACAAGGTCTCGGCAATTTCTTCGACGCGTTTGCGCGACTGGCAATAGACGATGCCCGCATCGCCTTCGTGTTCGGTGCCGATGAAACGCAGCAGTTGCGTCGTGGCGTCCTTCTTCTCGACGATGGTGTAGCGAATGTTGGGCCGATCGAAACTGCTGACGAATGCGCGCGCCTCCTCCAGCTGCAGCCGCTCCACGATGTCCTCGCGCGTTAGCGCGTCGGCAGTGGCGGTCAGCGCAATACGTGGCACACCCGGAAAACGCTGGTGCAGCACCGTCAACGCACGGTATTCGGGGCGGAAGTCGTGGCCCCACTGGCTCACGCAGTGCACTTCGTCGATGGCGAAAAGGCTTAAGCGGCCACTGTTGCGCATGGCATCGAGCTGGGCCAGAAAACGCGGCGTGGTCACGCGCTCGGGCGCGGCGTAGAGCAGCGTCAAATCCCCTTGCAGCAGCCGGCGCTCAACCTGCATCGCCTCTTCGCCCGACAGGGTGGAGTTGAGAAAGGCGGCGCTGACGCCGGCCTCGTGCAGAGCGCCGACCTGGTCGTGCATCAGGGCGATCAGCGGTGAGATCACCAGCGTGATGCCGTGGCCGGCCTGCTGGCGCGCGATGGCCGGAATCTGGTAGCAGAGCGATTTGCCGCCGCCGGTGGGCATCAGTACCAGCGCGTCGCCGCCCGCCAGCACGTGCTCGATGATGGATTGCTGCGGCCCACGGAACTCACGGTAACCAAAGACTTCTTGAAGAATAGGTTGGATAGA
>JANYBQ010000647.1 GCA_025360705.1 Betaproteobacteria bacterium
CAGCCGTGGTCGTCGGCGGTGGCGCAGCCGTGGTCGTCGGCGGTGGTGTCACCAACAGTGAGCCTTGCGGGAAATGATTGCCCACCAGCCCAGGGTCTTGGCGCGGGGGCGGGATGGGGAAGCCCACGCGAAGATCGGTGCGCAAAGGCGCGTGTTCGTTGTCGACCACCAACGCTGCCTCACCAGGCGTGAGGCCAATGCAGGCGATATGCGTGCAAACCTCAATTTCGTCCTGCTCACCGGCCACCGAAATCGACCCGTTCGGGTTGTAGAACGCGTGCCAGGCCGAGCCGCGGATACCGATCGTCGCCGTGGTTGTCGTGACCTTGTAGTTGTCGTGGTTGCGTTTGCCGATCAGTCCCGTGACAGACCGCATGCTGCCGCGAAGGAAATCGACAAGGAAACGGTCGGACTTGGCATCCTTGTCGTCGACATAGCTGCTGATCTTGAACTGCGAATTGGCCTGAAGAGAGACCAGGCCGCCATCAGAGAAGCGGATCTGAGCCTGACCGTTGGACCCCGTGACAATGGTGTCACCGCTCTCGATGTCCCGGCCCTTGACGAGCTGTGCCTGCGCCGAGTTGCCGCGTTGCAGCGTCGCCTCGCCGGACGTGAATTGTGCAACGCCAGCTGCTGAGAACGCTTGCATCGGATAGGCCGATGCAAGCGCCATCAGCAGGGCGGCATTCTTCAGCTTAAATTCGGATTTCATGGCATGCCTCTCCTGTTTGCTGGCGGGAAATGGACGTCGATGTACCCAACGCCATCAGAAATCCCGCCGTACGGTCACTGAAAACAAATTCTTGTCGTACTCGGCCAACGGCACGTTGGACCGGGTGTTGGTGTACGAGTACTGCGGAGTGACTCGCCAGAACTCGGCCGGAACCCACGACAAGCCGACCCCTGCATTGAACTGGTGGTCACGCCGGCTCACCAGAAACGTCGGGTCGGTGCCGCCAAAATGCCGCTCTTCATAGCCCGCCGTGGCAAACAGGGCCAGGCCCGGTGCCAACGGATATTGAACGCCGGCCCGCACGCCCGCAAGCTTGTGGCCGAGGTACGGGTAAGCCGAGTCACGCTCTGCTTCCTCGCCAACATAGAGCCCACCGTAGGCCCAGGACCCGCTTCTAAACAGGTTGGCATAGGTTACCCCGACAACGGAGCGGTCAGCATCAGAGATTGGCTGCTGCGGATAGGCCAGCCGGGACAGCTGCACATATGCGTTGACCTGCCGGAATCCATCCGGGCGGTAGGTCCACTCGCCAACCACGCCGGAAGCATTCCGGACCCGGTCGTGGTTGATGTCGTACGCGGCAAACTGGGCAGCCAGAGAGAATTCATTACGCTCGTGCCGGTAGACAACCCCTGCGCTGGCGTCGTATTGCAGTGTGTCGTATTGGTCGTTGCTGCCGCCATATTGCCGATCGTTCACATTGACGCTGCCGATCAAGGACCAGCGCGGGTCATCCATCACCATGCGTCCGGAAAGGCCGGCGGCCAAAGCGCCAAACCCACCGCTCTGCTTGGTTCCACCCGGAGCAATGCCGAGAATGGACCCGCCGAGCGAAGGGACGGCCACACTGCTGATGCCGGGCGCGCCGTTGATGTTGCTGTCCTGGCCAGCTGAAGCCTCAACATACCCGCGCCACGACGAATTGCCTTCGGCTTCGACCCGGTCGATCGCGTGCAACAACTGGTCGATCGGCTCGCCAGCAACGGCTGTGATGCCGTTGAGTTGTCCCTCGGCCAAAAGCTTGCGCGCGGCCTTGTTGTCACCAACCCCATAGAGCGCGCGCCCCAATTCAGTGCGCGCGCGAACGTTGTCTGGCTGCAACGCCATGAGCCGTTCGAGGGCCATGATGGCCCGCGTGTACTGCGCGGCCTGGTTGGCCGCAATGCCAAAGGCGAGGTCAAAATCCGGATCGCCTGCGCGTTGGGATTCTTGCGGCTCGAGCATTTCATACGCTTTGGCCCCCTGGCCAGCGGTGCTGAGTTCCTGCGCTTCGCGTACGAGCGCATCCACCTCCGCGTGCAATCCCGTCACGCTGAGTACGCCGGCGAGAAAGACTCCCGGCAACGCAAAGCTGGCCCTTTTTGAGCGCATGCACATTCCTTGGTTGTTTGTTGTTTCTTACATGCTAATACGCATTACAAAAATCCGGATGCACTTTTTCACGCCATTTGCTTTAGCCAAGTGGCTTTGCGTGATTTGTTGGGGTTTTTTCGGACTTTAGTGGCGGTCTAGTCACGCATTCTTTTTTATTACGCTGGGTCTGCTTCAATGCTGCATCTGCGCTATCGGGGGGCCGGATGGGGCTTAAATCGATGGCACAATCTAGCCCGCAACACGGCGCCTTCCAGCCACCGTCGCATCCGCCATCCGGTTAAGCCGTGTCGCGGAAGGTTTTTCCAACCAACCAAAGTCTCCTTCAGGGAGGCGGAAAGTCAGCGCAGCATGAGTGAGTCAAGCTCCGTCTACACGGCGTATCAGGGCAATTCCTATCTTTTCGGCGGCAATGCGCCCTACGTCGAGGAGATGTACGAGAACTACCTGGCCAACCCCGGCAGCGTCCCGGGTAACTGGCGCGAATATTTCGACGCCCTCCAGAACGTCCCGGCCGCCGACGGCAGCAATGCCAAGGATGTCCCGCATTTGCCGGTCATCAACGCGTTTGCCGAGCGCGCCAAACAAGGTGGCACCAAAGTGGTCGTCGCCAGCCGCGACGCCGAGATGGGCCGCAAACGCACTGCTGTGCAGCAGCTCATCGCCGCGTATCGCAACGTCGGTGCACGCTGGGCGGACCTGGATCCCCTGAAACGTACCGAGCGCGAAAAGATCCCCGAACTGGATCCGGCTTTCTACGGCTTCAGCGACGCGGATCAAGAGACGGTGTTTGACACCAGCAATACATTTTTCGGCAAGGACACGATGTCGTTGCGCGACCTGATGAACGCGCTGCGCGAAA
>JANYBQ010000663.1 GCA_025360705.1 Betaproteobacteria bacterium
CGGCTGGGTGCTGGGCGCGGTCTTCCCGCTCACGGCCGCTTCCTTCACCTGTCCCTCCTTCGAGTCGGCCAGCAGATAAAACGGATACCGCGCCCCCATGATCCGCGCCCGCGCCAAGGCCAGCGCCACCCGCGAGGTGTCGATCGTGATCCACCGCCGGCCCCATTGCTCGGCCACATAAGCGGTAGTTCCGCTACCACAGGTCGGATCCAACACGAGATCCCCTGGGTCAGTGGTCATTAAGATGCATCGCGCAATGAGTGCTGATGACGTCTGCACCACATAGACCTTGGGATCAGATCGGCTTTGAACCGCACCACTGATATCGCCAAGACACGGCTCATGACCGCCACCTTTCCTTGGTACAAATTGACCGATGTCGTGGGGCAAGATATTCGTCATGGCTTTGTCTACAAGAAGGTACAGCAAGTCACACTCGGATCAATTGCCAACAGCGATCTACCGGAAGAAAAGAGCTTCTACGACCAGCCCGAGCAGGACAAGAAAAAGCTGCGTGTTTCCGGCCCATTTACCGTGGAAACATTGCAAAGCTTCGAACCGCTCGCACCGGACCGCATAGCCGAGGCCAATACCTCGATGGACAACGTGCAGCGGTTTATCGACCGCGTGTTCGAGCACCTCAAGACGGCGGGCATCAAGAACGGCGACAAGAACGAAACGGCGGTGTTCAATCGCGTAGACATCATCAATGACCAAGCTGGCGCGCTGCATGCCGAGGGGTGGTACACCACCGCCACTGGCGAGGCCAAAGCCTATTTACACATTGGCCCGCAATTTGGCACGGTCAGTCGCGCGGCGGTCAATGCGGCCATCAAAGCCTGCCGCCAGCGCGCCGATGCCGACTGGCTGGTGCTGCTGGGTTTTGGGTTTGAGAGCGATGTGGACAACCGCAATGTGACGATGAAAGTGGGCGGCTTTGAAGTCACCAAGGTGCGTATGCACGACGACCTGATGCAGGACGGCCTGATCAAGAAAGACAAGAAGGCCGCCAGTTTTGTGACCATCGGCGAGCCCGACATTGGCGTAATTCGCAATGGCGGCACGGCCCAGGTCGAGATTCGTGGCCTGGACATTTATGACCCGGTGAAGGACGAAGTCAAAGGCCGCAGTGTGGCCGACATCTCGTACTGGATGGTGGATGACGCCTACGACGGATCCAACTTTGTGCCCACCCAAGTCTTCTTTTGCGGCGGCGATGCGGACGAATTTGACAAGTTCAAGCGCGGTTTGAACAACCTGGCCATTGCATCGACCAAACGCAATGCAGAGCGCACGCTGAAGATCGAATTGGACGACGATGCCTTTGAACGGGTTTATGGCTTTCAGTCACATCCCATCCAAGCAGTGAAGGGCAAAAAGATCGCAGTGCGCGTAATCAGCCAGTTTGGTGAAGAAAGCACCAAGGTGCTTACGCTGTAGTTCTACTTTTTGACCACGCGAGACGCGTAGACTGAGGTCGACCATGAACACTCGAACCAATAGTGTTTTGGACCACGAACTCCTTGCTCGGGTCATGGCGCGGTCCAACGTCAAAACCAAGAAGGCAGCCGTGGCAGTGGCCCTTAGATCTGCCGTGCGCAAGTCGGATTACGCGCGGTTGCTGGCTTTGCGCGGCCAAGGCGTGATCGACCGGGACTACGATTCGCGAGCACCTTACGGTTTGACGGAAGCTGCGCTTGAGCGTCGGGGGTGGAAGACATTTAACGACGCTCGTATCGTGCTAGCCACGCAAGTTGGCAGCCTCGAGAAGAGCGTTGAAAAAGCAAAAAGTCCAGTCATTGCGAGTGGCTACGCGAAGCGAAAGCAACGTGCGTTTGGTTGTCCGGATTGAACCGAAATTGAAATTGATCATATGACCGCTGCACCAGCCACTCGAGTTTCCCTGCATACCTCCACCCTCACCTCGTTGCCGCTGCTCGCGCGCGGCAAGGTGCGCGACAACTACGCCGTCGGCGACGACCGCATCCTGATGGTGGCCAGCGACCGTCTGAGCGCGTTCGATGTGATCCTGGGCCAGCCGATTCCGGGCAAGGGCGCATTGCTCACGCGGATGGCGTTGTTCTGGTTCGACAAGCTGGGCCACATTTGTCCCAATCACCTCACCGGCGAACCACCCGAGAGCGTAGTCAGCGCCGACGAAGTAGCCCAGGTGCGTGGCCGTTCCATGTTGGTCAAGCGGCTCAAGCCGCTGCCGGTCGAAGCGGTAGTGCGCGGTTATCTGGCCGGCAGCGGCTGGAAAGAATACCAGGCCAGCCAGTCGGTATGCGGCGTGCCGTTGCCAGCAGGGCTGAAGAATGCCTCGAAGTTGCCGCAACCGATCTACACGCCGGCGGCAAAAGCCGCAGCCGGCGAGCATGACGAGAACATCACGTTCGAGCGCACGGTCGAGATGGTGGGTCTGGACCTGGCCACGCGCATGCGCGACATCAGCATTACGCTGTACCGGGCCGGCGCGAAGATCGCAGCGGCCAAAGGCATCGTCATTGCCGACACCAAGTTCGAATTCGGGCTTGACCCGCAGGGCGCGCTGGTGTTGATGGACGAGGTGCTGACGCCGGATTCGTCGCGTTTCTGGCCGGTCGAAAGCTACCTTGAAGGCAGCAACCCGCCGAGTTACGACAAACAGTTTGTGCGCGACTGGCTGGAGCAGGTCCGCATCGGTGGCCAGCCGTGGGACAAGAGGCCGCCGGCGCCGCGGATTCCCCAGGATGTGATCCAGAAAACGGCTGCCAAATACCAGGAAGCGCTGGAACGTTTGACCCGCATCGAGCCGGTGGTTTAAAGGTCGCCGCCGACATAGCGGGAAAGGGCGCCAAGCCCTGTGGCCCTGAGGGACCTGCCACACCATGGGCAGCAGCGAGCTGATCGAACAAGCCCGCGCTTGAAGCCTCAGCTCAACACCACGCTGCTCAAGCGCCTGCGATAGGTCGCCACCACCGGGTCCACCGGTGGAATCTGGCCGTCGGCCACCTTGACCTTGGGCGGCTCGATGATTTCCAGGATGGCGATGAAGGTCTTGCGCGC
>JANYBQ010000689.1 GCA_025360705.1 Betaproteobacteria bacterium
GATCGCCAAGCGGCGCGCGGGCCGCCCCGCCGGCAGCGGCAGCAAGGAGCAGGTGGCGATTCGCTTCGATCACGAGGTGTTGACGGCCTTTCGCGCCGAAGGTCCGGGTTGGCAGACGCGTATGAATGTCGCGCTGCGGGAGTGGCTGGCGCAACATCCGCGCCGCGCCTCTGGCGCGTGACGTTGGCGCGCTTGCAGGTGCGACGGCGCACCAGACAACGCGGCGCAGGGCAGTAGCGACTTCAAGGCGCCAGCCCCCGAACCGCGTCCAGCAGCTTCTGCCGCACCAAGGTCCGCAAGCCCTCCGGCCCGACCACCTCCACCTCCGGCACATGCCGCAAGATGTCCATCACCAGCTCGCGCGGGTCGGCATATGGCAAGTCAAGCAGCCAGTAGCCCTGGTCATCAAAACGTCCGCGTTGCTTCGGGTGCCAACTTTCGGCCGACACCCACTTGGCGCGCTCGGGCGTGAAGCGCAACGTGGCCCACTGCACTTTTTTGCCGGCAAAGATGCCGTAGCCGCTGCCCAGTACGTCGTCGAGTTCGCCGTCCGGCACCTCGATGGCCGGCTTGTCGAGTGTCTGCACGCTGCGGATGTTGTCCAGGCTGAAGCTGCGCAGTGCCTTGCGCAAATGGCACCAGGCGTCCAGATACCAGTTGTCGCGGTAGTGGATCAGGCGCTGCGGCGAGATTTCGCGTTCTTCGGTCTGGTCCCGTCCGCGACCGTGGTAGTGGATGACAAGGCGCCGGCGTTGCAGTAGTGCGCTGCCCACGGCCTGAAAATGCGGCAGGTTCAACTGCCGCGCGCCCACGGTTTGCACCCGGATGCGCCGGGCCAGATCAACCGCACCATGGGTGCCTTTGCCAAGCAGTTGGGTCAACCGTTGCATCAGCGGTTCTACGTGGCCCAGCAAACCGCCGGAGTCCAGGTTGGACAACAAATGCTGCATCGTCAGCAGGGCTTGCATCTCGTCGGACGACAACCACAGGCCAGGCAGCTCGTATTGGGTACCGGCCAACTGAACGCTGGGGTCCAGCTTCCAGCCGCGCCGTTGGTCGTCGAACACCACGGGTGCATTCATGCGGTCACGCAGCAATGCGATGTCGCGCTTGAGCGTGGAATTCGAAATTTCCAGCTTGCCCAACAAAAACTCTCGGGTCAGGCAACGACCGTTATCGAGCCAATTCTTGAGCTGGTACAGACGCTCGGTTTGTCCCATGCTGTCTCCTGTGGGCTCGGATCTCGTGGCTCCCCTTTTTTATTCTGCAGGCGTCATTGTTGGGCAAATAACGTCGATAAACGCTCTCCCTGGAAAGGCTTGAAAAAGAAAGTAGTCAGCGCGAAGAGGAGCTTCCCAGGTCGGTGAAGTTATTGATCTTTACCGATCCATCCGGAAACCTCGCAATAACGTCGAGCTCACCACCCATGGCCTCGATGTGGCTTCGCAGGGTGGATAAATAAATGTCGGTTCTTTTTTCCATCTTCGCAATGGACGGCTGCTGCACATGCAACACCTCCGCCAGCATTTTTTGAGACAAGCCACGGGCTTGGCGGAGCTCGTTAAGCGGCATTTCAGCCACCATTGCTTTGGCCTTGGTGGCGACCTTCTCGCGCGCAGGCGCGCGCATCGCGGCGCGCAGTTCGGAAAATTTCTTGGCCATGGATTAATCCTCCCGTCGCAGTTGTTTAAGGTGCTCGTCATACAGGCGGTCCGCAACAGGCACATTGACCTCGTACCAGCGGTTGTCGCTGGTCTTGTCCCCGCCTATCAGCAAGATGGCCATTCGACGTGGATCGAACGCGTACAAGGTGCGAAAAGGTCGCCCGCCATGTTGCGTGCGAAGCTCGCGCATATGCCCATGTCTGGAGCTATTGATGCCGCTGCTGTGAGGGTGGCCCAAAGAAGGGCCGCGTTCTTCCAGCAGCTGCACGGACGCAGCCACCGACACTTGCTCATCTTCCGTGAGAGTGCTCTACCACTCACCAAATTCGTCTGTGTATTCAACGTCCCACGACATACTTGAATATAGCCTCCATGGAATATATCGTCAATCGTGCTCGCGCAATTCTGGTAGCGCTCCCCGCCCACCGTTAGCCGCTACGTGGCTGGCTGTAAAGTCCGGCACATGAAACGCCTGCCGCCCCTCAACGCTCTACGCGCCTTCGACGCCTCGGTACACACCGGCAGTTTCACGCGCGCCGGCGAAACGCTGCATGTCACGCAGGGCGCCATCAGCCGGCAGATCAAGCAGCTGGAGGACTGGCTCGGCAAACCGGTGTTCGTGCGGCACTACCAGGGGCTGATCCTGACGCCTGCGGGCAGTGTGCTGGCCAAGAGTCTGGACAGCGCGTTTGGGACCATCCAGGACGCGGTGGAGCAGATCCAGCATCTGGGTGCGCGCCAGCGTATCGCCGTCAACGTGCCCGAGACGTTTGCGTCGCGCTGGCTGGCACCGCGCCTGCGTGCGTTTCATGGCCGCCACCCGGACATCGACCTGTCCATTACCACCAGCACGGTGACCAACCTGCGCGAAGCGCAGCAGTACGACTGCCTGGTGATGTTTCTGGACGAGCCCTGGGCCAAAGGCGACTGCAGGCTGCTGCGTCAGGAGCAATACATCGCGGTCGCCAGCCCCGAGTTGTGGGTTGATGGCGCGCCGCCCAGCCTTGCCAAATCGACCTTGCTGCATGTACTTGCCGGCAGCAAACGGCTGTTGATCTGGGAGAACTGGTTCGCGTCGCTGGGCCTCCGCAACATCGACCCCAAGCCCGGCATCGCGTTTTCCACCATGGACCAGGCCATCAATGCGGCCGTGTCCGGTGCCGGTGTCGCCGTGGTCGATGCACCGATGGTGGAGCGCGACCTGGCCGAGCAGCGCCTGCGCCGGCTCGATGCCCATGAGTTGACGGGCACCCATGGTTACTGGTTTGTGCAGCCGGGCGAGCGTGGTCTGCGCGACCCGGCGCACAGCGCGGTAGTGGCGCTGTTCCAGTCGTGGTTGCTGGACGTCAGCCGCATTCCCGCGGTTATCGACAAGGCGCAGCAGTCGGCACGGGCGTAAAAACCCAAACCCAAACCGAATTCCCATTGCGAAGCCCCGCGCTTTTTAACCGTGACAGCGCGCTGGCGAGGTTTTTCGCCGGCGCCATCGGCGCACTCGGCGGATGCACCGCTATTGCCGA
>JANYBQ010000024.1 GCA_025360705.1 Betaproteobacteria bacterium
CGCATCGCCGCCACCCTGTCCGGGCTTAAGGCGCGCAATCGCAAGGCGCTCATCCCCTACGTTACGGCCGGTTTTCCATACGCGGACATCACGCCCGAACTGATGCGTGGCATGGTCGCCTCCGGTGCCGACGTGATTGAATTGGGCGTTCCGTTTTCAGACCCCAGCGCAGATGGCCCGGTGATTCAGAGGGCTGGAGACAAGGCGCTAGCCGCGGGCATTGGGCTGACACAGGTTCTCGACATGGTGAGGGCGTTCCGCGACTCTGACACTACTACACCCATCGTATTGATGGGCTACGCTAATCCGATCGAGCGCTACGACCAGCGCCATCCATCGCCTGAGGGCGGCAGCGCCTTCGTGCGCATCGCCGCGCAAGCTGGAGTAGACGGTTTGCTGGTGGTGGACTACCCACCTGAAGAATGCGTGCAATTTGCCGCGCAACTCAAAGCCCATGGTCTGGATCCGATATTTCTGCTCGCCCCGACCAGTACCGACCAGCGTATCGCGCAGGTGGCGCAAGTGGCCAGCGGTTATGTTTATTACGTTTCGCTCAAAGGAGTGACGGGCGCCGGGACGCTGGACACGGCATCTGTGGAAGCCATGTTGCCGCGTATCCGTAGCCACATACACATACCGGTCGGGGTCGGATTCGGCATACGCGACGCGCAGTCGGCGTGCGCGGTCGCGAAGGTGGCCGATGCAGTGGTGATAGGAAGCAAAATCATCCAGTTGATCGACTCCCAGCCACGCGATAAGGTAGTCGAGGTCGCCAGCGCCTTCCTGGCCGGAATTCGTGCGGCGCTGGATCGACAATCCCTGGAACATGCCAGTCAGACGGCAGGAGAAATTACATGAGTTGGCTTGAAAAACTTCTGCCTCCCAGAATTCAGCATACCGATCCAGCAGGCCGGCGCACCATACCGGAAGGTCTGTGGATCAAGTGTCCGAGTTGTGAGACCGTGCTCTACAAGACCGACCTGGAGCAGAACCAGAACGTTTGTCCGACTTGCAGCCACCACCACCGCATTGGCGCCCGCGCGCGCCTCAATCTTTTCCTCGACAACGAAGGACGCTTCGAGATCGGGCAGGAAGTATTGCCGGTCGATGTGCTCAAGTTCAAGGACAGCCGCAAATATCCCGAGCGCCTCAAGGAAGCCATGGAAACCACTGGCGAGACCGACGCGCTGATTGTCATGGGCGGAGCCGTCCACAACATCGGTTTGGTGGTGGCGTGTTTCGAGTTCGACTTCATGGGCGGCAGCATGGGCTCGGTGGTGGGAGAGCGCTTCGTGCGCGGCGTGGAAACCGCGATTGAGCAAAAGCTTCCGTTCGTCTGCTTTACCGCCACTGGTGGCGCGCGTATGCAGGAGGGGCTACTCAGCCTGATGCAGATGGCCAAAACCAACGCGGCGTTGACGCGCCTGGCCAAAAAGGGGCTGCCCTTTATCAGCATCCTGACCGACCCCACAACGGGCGGCGTCAGCGCCAGTTTTGCCTTCATGGGCGATGTCGTGATTGCAGAGCCCAAGGCCCTGATTTGTTTCGCGGGCCCACGCGTTATCGAGTCGACACTTCGCGTTACGCTGCCCGAAGGTTTTCAGCGCGCGGAATTCCTGCAGGAAAAAGGCGCAGTGGATTTTGTGAGCGATCGGCGTGAATTGCGCAAGGTAGTCGCAAATACGCTTGCCATGCTGCAGCGCCAACCGGCGGACGCCGTAGTTTGACATTCGCGGCGCGGGCACGTAGCGCGCTCAGGTCGTCAGGGCCACCTGCAAGGATTCCAGCACTATTGCGCTTATCTGCAGCAACACCAGCAAGACCAGGGGAGACAGGTCCACGCCGCCCAGCAAGGGCACTACGCGGCGAATGGGTTTGAGCAGCGGCGTCACCATACGCGCGAGTACATCCGCCATGGCGGAATCAGTCTGCACCCACGACAACACGGCATAAATAATGACCAGGCCGCTTAGCCCCGAAAGAGCCAGATGGGCGACTCCGAAAACCGCCAGCACGGGAATAAGCGTGGGCCCGCCACGGGATCCCGCAAGCAGCCAGAATAAAATGAACTGCACCAGTTCCAACAGATAGGCGGCGACCAGGCTCGCAATGTCCCAGCGACCGACCGCCGGAATGACGCGACGTAGTGGCAACACCAGCCAGTCCGTCAAAGCAAAGATGAACGGCCCCAGGGGATTGCCTGCGCGTGCCGACATCGCGACGCGCTGGTATTGCATATACAGCCGCAGCAAACACGCGCCCGCTACCAGGCCAAAGACAACTTGCAGCAGCAATGAAATTATTTGATTGAACATGAATGCGTGTGAAGCAAGTTTCTGCGTTGGCGGACAAGCGCCCCGCAGGATGGCGTGACGCAGCTAAAACGAAATTTCAGCGAAGACCAACATTTGCAAAGCATGTTGGCCGTAGCTAAAAGCGGCTCTGGCGATAATAGTGCCTGCCAGTGACACGACACGTTATTTCCGTATTTTCTCCTGCACTTTTTTGCACATCCAAATGCCCATGTCCGACCCCCAACCCCCGGCGCAGCCTGTCGATGAGAATCAATTGATCGCCGAAAGGCGCGAAAAACTCAAAGCCATACGCCAGCGCCAGGCGGACGGAAAAGGTGTCGCGTTTCCCAACGACTTCAAGCCTTCCCACCATGCCGGGACGCTGGGTACGGCGCATTCGGGGCACAGCACCGAGGAACTCGCGGCACTGAAGCTGGAAGTGCGTGTTGCGGGCCGCATGATGCTTAAACGCGTCATGGGTAAAGCCAGCTTCGCCACGCTGCAGGACAGTTCGGGAAGGATTCAGGTTTACATCAAGGGTGAACAGTTGGGCGCCGATGTTTACGAAAGTTTTAAGCATTGGGATCTGGGCGACATAGTCGGCGTGGTCGGCCATATGTTCCGCACTCGAACCGGTGAACTTTCGATCCATGCCACGCAATTGCGCCTGTTGGCCAAGAGCCTGCGTCCAATGCCTGACAAGTTCCACGGCATGCAGGATCAGGAAGTAAAGTACCGCCAACGTTATGTCGATCTGATGACCGACGAGGCGGCGCGCAAACGTTTCGTCGCGCGCAGCCAAGCGGTAAGCGGCATCCGCGA
Organism: Betaproteobacteria bacterium; assembly: GCA_025360705.1. Lineage (GTDB taxonomy): Bacteria > Pseudomonadota > Gammaproteobacteria > Burkholderiales > Burkholderiaceae_C > CAISIP01. Next base: position 3,117 of record JANYBQ010000024.1, read on the forward strand.
ATTCATGGTCGAGCACGGATTTCTGGAAGTGGAAACCCCGATGCTGCACCCCATTCCGGGCGGTGCCAATGCCAAGCCGTTCAGCACCCACCACAACGCACTGGACCAGCAGATGTTCCTGCGCATCGCGCCGGAGCTATACCTTAAACGCCTGATCGTGGGCGGGTTCGACCGCGTGTTCGAGATCAACCGCAACTTTCGCAACGAAGGCATTTCGATCCGCCACAACCCCGAGTTCACGATGATGGAGTTCTACGCCGCCTATTGGAACTACCAGGATCTGATGGCCTTTACCGAAGAACTGATGCGCGATGCCGCGCTCAAAGCGACCGGGGGCCTGCGACTGACTTATGGCGGTAAACCGGTGGATCTGGAACCGGCGTTCGAGCGGCTCACGATCATGCAGGCCATCGAAAAACATACCGATGCCGGCGCCAATGTCCACCACTCAGGCTGGTTGTTAAATGCGTTGCGTCGGCTGGGAAAAACCGAAGAAAGCCACAAACTCTCGCGGCGCAGCCTGGCGAATCTGCAAGTGTTGTACTTCGAGGAAACGGTGGAAGACAAGCTCTGGCAGCCGACTTTTATCTGTGAACATCCGGTAGAAATTTCGCCGCTGGCTCGTGCCAGCGATAGCAACCCGGAAGTCACTGAGCGATTCGAGCTGTACATCACGGGCCGTGAATTCGGCAACGGCTTCAGCGAGTTGAACGACGCCGAAGACCAGGCCGCCCGCTTCAACGCCCAGGTATCCGCCAAGGACGGCGGCGACGACGAGGCCATGTTCTACGACCACGACTTTGTGCGCGCGCTGGAATACGGCATGCCCCCCACCGGCGGCTGCGGCATTGGCATTGACCGCCTGATGATGCTGCTGACCGACAGCCCCAGCATCCGCGACGTGATTCTGTTCCCTGCGCTGCGCCGGGAACAATGATTGGGGCATAGCCCGCACTCCCCTACCTGCTGGGCTATCCGGAAACAACCCGAGCCCAAGTGCCTTGCA
>JANYBQ010000017.1 GCA_025360705.1 Betaproteobacteria bacterium
GATGCAACCGGCGGGAGGCTGTCGGCTTTGCACTGCAGATCGCAGTGCGGCCAGGGCCAGCGTCGTATCGATGTTGCGCGAGATCGCGTAGCCCACCACTTTGCGGCTGCAGGCGTCCAGAATCGCCGCCAGGTAGCATCTTCCATACCGACCGTGGGTCGCAATACGCAAGTGAGAGCCACCGCAGGGCGCTGCTGGAAGCCGGACTGCAAGGGTCAATGAGTTCGCCTGGCAATCCGCACCACAAGGCCCAGGCCGAGAGCTTCATGAAGACGCTCAAGGTCGAAGAGGTCTACATCAGCGGCTACGAGACCCTCGGCGATGTTGCCGCGCGGCTGCCAAAGTTCATTGAGGAGGTCTATAACGCCAAACGCCTACATTCGGCGCTCGGCTATAAGTCCCCAGACGAGTTCGAAACCCAACTGGTCCAGCAAGCGGCTTAGATCTGACTCCCGATGGTCCAGTCGCAGGGGTTCACTCCAGTCATCACCCGTGGGTCAATATTCAATCGGCGCTGAAAGTTCTGCATCTGTTGCTCACTGCCGACATCCACGCGGCGGCACGTCATGCGGCTGCCGCGCGCGAGGCTGGACAGTGTCTACAGCTTCTCCTCGTCGATTCCAGCGACGACCATCTGCGCGCCGGCCTCCAGAAAAAACTCAACGCACCTGCGGCCGATTCCGCTTTCGCCGCCGGCTACCACGACGACTTTGTCCTGGAATTCCTTCTCGCTCATTTTTTTCCTGTTTTTGCTGCAATCTAACATCGCAATCTAATTCGCCGACAGCATCGAATTGAGTAAACATCTGCTCAAGGGCCTATGACGTGAAGTATTCCGGATGACATCGCGCCATGTCGTCAGCAAAGCGAAGGTTGCCCCGGATGTGTTGTCGAAGGGCTTCGCTTGCTTGCGCCTGATTGCCCGCACGCAGCTGCGTGACGATTTCGGCATGCTGCTCGGCCGCGGGAAGGGCGGTCTGGAATTCCGACTGAGCCAAGACCCTGACCCGCCGGTGAGCCTCACGGGTTTCCAGCACATAGCGCCAAGCAGTTGGGACACCGGCAAGCTCAAGCAAGGTGCGATGGAAAGCATCATCAGCGGCAACGACGCTGCTTGAGTCGTTGACGCAAGCAGCCTCACGATGGAGACGGATGATCGCGTCCAAACGCTCCACAACCACAAGCGGCAGGGGCGCAGGAAGCCGCGCCATCGCCGCGCACTCCACCGCCTCCCGCATGAAAAGCGATTGCTGAATCAGAGCCAGGTCCATCAAGGCCACGAAGGTGCCGCGCTGCGGCAATACATGCACGAGGCCTTCTGCTTCAAGCTTTTGGATCGCCTCACGGACCGGGGTGCGCGATACACCCAGCTGCACCGCCAACTCGCTTTCAGACAGCGGAGCCCCGGGTAGCACCTTCGCATCCAGAATCGCCGCACGCAGCCGCAGGTGAACCTGGTTGCTGATGGACTGGCGCTCTCTTCTAATGGTCAGAGGACCGCCGAAAGCGGTTTTTGAAGTGAGCGTACCCTGCATCCCTTTTCGGCTCACCGCAGACTGCGAGTCGTTGAGATGACGAATGTTGCGACCCATCATCCGTATTCTATCTCTCTTGCATACTTGCATGCAAGAGAGATAGAATCTAGTTCGCAAACTGCAGGAGACGCAAATGCAACCCCGAATCCCCCGCCTTGCAACCATCCTCACGGCCGCCTTCGTGGCGCTTGTAACCGCCGCCGGAACCGCCTTAGCCACTGACGCGGTGTATGTGGGCTGGGGCCAAACAGAAGTTGGATCGCGCCCGACCATGGGCAAGCTGTTCAGTGGATCTCAGACGACCAATCCGGACAAGAAGCTTCAAGTGGTCGGTTTTCCATATGCCCCCGCTTTTGAACGTGTGCATGTATAGAACAACTTTATGGGAAAGCGACTTTCTCCGTGAAGAGTGCCGACACCTTGGGCTACGGCGGTAGCATCTTCAATAGCCGAAATGTTGCGGGCGACGGGGAGATGGGATCTTCCAAGCCCGCCGCCCCGATGGGCTTCGCGGGCCACATCGGCCGCACGCGCGAAGAGTCAGTTCCCGACTGGCCGGTGCGCCAGGAGGTGCCCGCCGGCAGCCCCAACATCGTAATTGTCTATATGGACGACATGGGATGGTCCGACCCTGGCTGCTATGGCTCGGAGATAGCGACGCCCCACATCGATGCCCTGGCCGCGCGCGGCCTGCGGCTCACGCACTACACCACGCACCCCATCTGCTCTGCGGCAAGGGCCGCATTGCTCACGGGCTGCAATGCTCACGCGGTGGGTTCGGGCTGGCTGGCCAACAACCACCCGGGGTATCCCGGGTACTCGGGGGAGATCCCGCTGGCGGCAGCGACCCTGCCAGAGACGCTACGCGCCGCCGGCTATGCCACCATCATGTGCGGCAAGTGGCACAACACCCCGGCTGCCGAAAACGTGTCCGGTGGTTCCCGGCACAACTGGCCGACGCAGCGCGGTTTCGACAGCTTTTACGGCTTCATGGATGGGGAGACGCACCACTTCTTTCCCTCGCGCCTGATGCGCGACAACCAGTTGATTCCCATAGATGCCTATCCTCCGGACTACTATAGCGGCGACGACTGGGTGGACCAGGGCATTCGTTTTGTGCAGGAGCTGCGCGAGAGCCGCCCG
>JANYBQ010000079.1 GCA_025360705.1 Betaproteobacteria bacterium
CTGAGCAATGCCGGTCCATCCTGGGTCACGGGCGCGGCCATTGCCGGTGAGAATCGATTGGGGCGTTGGCGTACGGCATGCGCGATAGTATCCATCGTAAAGGGTCCTCCATACTCGGGCAAACCCTCAGAGCGTGAGAGGCAATTCCATCTGCGAAAGGCGGCAATAGCTTTGTCGTGCAGATGCAGATGCAGATGCAGATGCATGACTTTTGGTGTAGAAAGAGCAATCGGTCGCATGGCCGACCGATCGAGAAAACCCACCACCATGTCGGACAAGACCCGTTCCCCTTCCCTGGCTCGCGACGCGCTGGGCGCGCAGGAGATCAGCGCCGAAGTTCTACTGGAAAAGTACGCCAAGGGCGACGAGAAAACCATTCGCGACGTTAACCTGCGCGTCGCCCACGCGCTGGCGCGGGCCGAGTCGGCGGATCGGCAAAAACACTGGGAAGACCGCTTTCTGCATGCGCTGGAACACGGCTTCCTGCCCGCCGGACGGATCCAGTCAGCCGCCGGCACCGACCTGTCAGCCACCTTGATCAACTGTTTCGTGCAACCGGTCGGCGACTCGATTGCCCAGCCCGAGGATGGTTATCCCGGCATCTATGTGGCGCTTACGCAGGCGGCCGAGACCATGCGCAAAGGCGGTGGGGTGGGGTACGATTTTTCGCGCATCCGGCCACGCGGCGCGTGGGTCAAGGGAACCCGGAGCAGCGCGTCTGGACCGGTCAGTTATATGCAGGTTTTCGACCGCTCGTGCGAGACCGTGGAGTCGGCCGGCTCGCGACGCGGCGCGCAGATGGGTGTATTGCGCTGCGACCACCCGGATGTCGAGGAATTCATCCGCGCCAAGGACCAGGGCGAACTCAAGAATTTCAATATCTCGGTTGGTGTCACCGATGTTTTCATGCAGGCAGTGCAGAATGACGGCAACGTGGAACTGGTACACAAGGCCGAGCCGGGCGCCGCGCAGAAGGCGGCCGGTGCCTACCAATTGACGCAGCCGGACGGCAGCCAGTTGTGGGTCTATCGCAAACTGCACGCACGCGACCTGTGGGACCAGATCATGCGCTCCACCTACCACCATGCAGAACCCGGCGTTCTGTTTCTGGACCACATAAACCACGACAACAACCTGTCGTACTGCGAGACCATCAACAGCACCAATCCTTGTGGTGAACAGCCCCTGCCCTCTTACGGCTGCTGCTGCCTCGGGTCGATCGACCTGACGCGTTTTGTGCAGAACCCATTCGAGACCAACGCGCGCTTCGACAACGCTGCCTTTGCTCAGGTGGCCGCGGTCGCCACCCGTATGCTCGACAATGTGCTCGACGTCACGGTCTGGCCGCTGCCGCAGCAACAGGAAGAGGCACGCAACAAGCGCCGCGTGGGCCTGGGCTTTACCGGTCTGGGCGATGCGCTGATCATGCTTGGCCTGCGTTACGACAGCCAAGATGCGCGAACCAAAGCACGCCAGATCGCCGAGGTTTTGCGCGACGCGGCTTACGCGGCCTCGGTGGAGCTGGCGCGCGAACGCGGTGCGTTTCCGCTCTTCAACGCCGACCTGTTTCTGAGCGGCCCCAGCTTTGCATCGCGCCTGCCGCAGCCGTTGAAAGACCGTATCCGCGCCCATGGCTTGCGCAACTCGCATCTGTTGTCGATCGCACCCACCGGCACCATCAGTTTGGCTTTTGCCGACAATGCCAGCAACGGCATCGAGCCACCTTTCAGCTGGACCTACGCGCGCAAGAAACGCATGGCGGATGGCAGCTTCAAGGAGTACGCGGTGCAGGACCATGCGTGGCGCCTGTACCGGCATTTGCGGGGCGCCGATGCGCCCTTGACCGAGGCATTCGTCACCGCGCTGGAGATGAGCGCGCAAGCCCATGCGTCCATGGTGGCGGCAGTGGCGCCGTATATCGACACCGCCATTTCCAAAACCGTCAATGTGCCGGTCGACTACCCTTATGCGGACTTTGCCGACCTGTATAGGCAGGCCTGGTTGTCGGGACTGAAAGGCCTGGCCACTTACCGGCCCAATCGCGTGCTGGGATCGGTGCTGAGCGCCACCCTGTCCGCCGCCGCGCCGCTGACAATCAACAATGCCAACCGCCGCCTCGCGCTCGACCGCCTGCCGGCACCCGTCTTGTCGTCGCTGCGTTGGCCCGGCCGTCCCGAGTTGCCGGCCGGCAATCCGGCCTGGACCTTCATGCTGCACCACCCGTTTGGCGACTTCGCGTTATTTGTCGGGGAGTTGGCACCGGTTGAAGGTGGTGCGCCGCGGCCGTTTGAAGTGTGGATCAACGGCGCGGAGCAACCGCGCGGGCTGGGCGCCCTGGCCAAGACCTTGTCGATGGACCTGCGCGCCAACGACGCGGCGTGGCTGCAACTCAAACTCGACGCGCTTGCCACCGTGGCGGAGGAGCGCTCGTTCGAGATGCCGTTTCCGCCATTCGGCGAAAAGCGCCTGTTCCCCGGCGTAGTGGCCGCGACCGCGGCGGTCATACGCTGGCGTTGCGAACAACTCAAGGCTTTGCCCGGCAGCGCCAAGCCAGGGCCGACACCGGTACTCGACGCGATGTTCAGCCGCGATGAACCGCTGACTGGCCCGAGCGGCACATTGGCCTGGGCCGTGGACGTGGACAACCCGGCCACCGGCGAAACCTTTACGCTGACGCTCAAGGAAATCACGCTGCCGGGTCACGATGGAATTGCCGTGACACGCCCATGTGCAGTCGGTTTTTCCGGCAACTATCCGCGCGCGCTGGACGGCCTGGCGCGACTGTTGTCGCTCGATATGCGTGTGATCGACCCGGCCTGGATCGGCATGAAGCTGCGCAAGCTGCTCAACTACGCCGAACCGCTGGGCAGCTTCATGGCCTTTGTGCCGGGTTTGCCGAACAACGAGCGCCGCCAGCAAACCTGGCCATCCACCGTGGCCTATCTGGCACGTCTGATCATCCACCGCTATGCGATGCTGGGCGTGCTGGACGAGCAGGGATTCCCGGTGCGCGAAATGGGCGTGCTCGAACCCCCTGAGGACGATGAGACCAGCACGACGCTGGCCGGCAGCGCGTGCCCGGAGTGCGGTAACTCGACCGTGATAAAAAAGGATGGGTGTGATTTCTGTACCGCCTGCGGGTACGTGGGTCAATGCGGCTAACCAAGCCCGCCATCGCCTAATTGCGCCATTAAAAGCTACATATTCATTAATATGCCATACTTAATGGCATGTCAAAGTCGAACGCGCATAACGAATGGCTACCGCCGCAGGCGCTAGCGGCGCTGCGCGAACTCGGCATCAATCTTTCCCTGGCACGCGTGCGGCGCAAAGAGTCGCTGCGAGCCTGGGCCAAACGTATTGGCGTATCGGTACGTACGGTGCAGCGGCTCGAAGACGGTGACCCCGGAGTTGGCATGGGCGTTTATGCGGCGGCAATCTGGCTGATGGGGCGCGCCGATGCCCTGCCCGCGCTGGCCGATCCATCGCTGGACCGGGGGGCGCTTGAGCTTGACGTACGCCAGGCCCGTGAACGTTTGGGCCGGGCCGCTCCCAAGGGCGAATACCGCAGCGCGTAGCGCGAAGCTTGCCCTATGAGCGCTTATCGCATCACCGACGAGCTGTACCTGTGGTGGCTTGCGGTGCCGGCACAATCGCGCCTGATCGGCAGGCTGCGCCTGGTTCGTCGCAGTGCCCGCCACAGCGGCGGGGTGTCGCTTGAATACACGTCCGCATGGCTGGTCAAGGGTCAATCCCTCAGCGAGGACCTGCCCCTGCGAGACGGCGAGTTCTTCCCAACGGAGGACGACTCCGCGGCCGGGGCGCTAGACGATGCCCGGCCCGACCGTTGGGGTGAGCGGGTCATCCGCTTGCTGGACCGTCCACCGCGCCTGTCAACCCTGGAGTACCTCTATTTCGCCGGCGATGACCGCTTCGGAGCGCTTGGAGTCTCCACTTCTTCCATCGATTACACACCGCGACGTTATGGGCCCCTGCCCACGCTGCGCGACGTGCCGGCCATGCACGATCTGGTACGCCGTGTCGAAGCCGGCGAAGCGGTGGAGGAAGGTTTGCGCCGGCTGGTTTCGCCGGGCGCCACCCTGGGCGGTGCCCGGCCCAAGGCGCTGCTCGATATAAAAGGCGTGCAATGGATCGTCAAGTTCGGGGAAGCGGGTGACCTGCTCGACAGCGGGCTGGTTGAACACGCCACGATGACACTTGCGGCGAAGGCGGGCATCGATGTGTGCAAAACCGTTGCGCTGCGCCACGCAGGCGGCCATGCGGTAGCTATTCGCCGCTTCGACCGGGACGGCCCAAGCCGCCTTCATGCGGTGTCGGCACATGTCGCGCTGCGTGCCGCCGGAGAGCCGTATGGTTATCCCGAGCTGGCATTGCTACTGCGCAGGCGCGGCGCCGCGGATGACTTCGAGGCGCAGGGCGAACAGCTGTTTCGCCGCATGCTGTTCAACATCCTGATCGACAACACCGACGACCATGAGAAGAACCACGTGTTACTCGCCAACGCGGCCCAGCGCTACCGGCTCTCACCCGCCTTCGACGTCTTGCCCGCCGGCCAGGCACTGGGTTACCAGCAGATGCGCGTCGGCAGCAGCGGCGCCGATTCCACCATAGACAACGCCATGTCCGAACACCGCGCGTTCGCGCTGACCAAATCACGGGCACAAGCGATCTGCGCCGAAATCGCGCGCGTGGTTGCGAAATGGCGCGCACACTTTAAATCGCGGAAAGTGTCCCCACGCGATATCGACCAGCTCGCGCAACAAATCGACCGCGAATTTCTAAAAGAACAGAGAGAGGCCCTGGTGTGAATGTGCCGCAGACGGCAAACCTCAAGCCACACCATTTGGCCATTCAGGATGCACTCGATGCGTTATTGGGTGGCTACTCACCCTGAAATCCCCTGGCACGAAACGTCAGCACCAGGGTATCGCGATGGCCTTGCGGCTCGACTGGCTGGATTGGTGTGGACTCGTGGATCACCCGTGCATCGTCGAGCAACAGCAGCGACCAGGGCTGGGTCAACGTAAAGCGCTGCCCGCTCGGGCCAGCGGCTTCAAAGACACGCGTCTCACCACCCTTCACGCCCGCGCGGTCGACCAGGAAAACCGCCACGAAATCCACCCCATCGCGGTGTGCGCCTTCCGGCGTGGGCCGGCCGATGCCGTCGGTGGTGTCGATGCGGAATTGGTGCGCCTCGACAAACCAGTTTTGCGGCCCACGCAGCGCTGAACACAGGCGACCGATCCAGCGCAGCAATCGGGCCCACACGGTTTGCCCGACGACGTCAGGACGCATCGGCTCGAACCAGCGTTGCATGCCGCCATGCAGTGCGTTGTATTCGAGTGGCTGCCAGTGCGCGCGATGCGCGACTTGCTCGACGCTCTGGTCGCTAATCACAAAACAACTATGGCGACGGCGCCGGTATTTACCGCCGTCTTTCAGGTACAGGTCGCTTGGCAAGTCGTCCCAGCTCGCGCGCAACCCTTCAAGCGCGGCACCGTCGCAACCCATAAGCTCGCATACGCCCAGCGGGCTCAACACCGCATAGCCCTGCTGCGCGAGAATCGGTTGCAGGTGCGCGGGCGACGCGAACGGCGGAGCCAGCGTGCCCGGCAGGGTCACGCCTCGACCTTTATGCCCTTCCAGAACGCGACCCGGCCCCGGATCGACTCTGCCTCGGGTTTGGGCTCGGCGTAGTACCACACCGCATCCTGGTTCATGTTGCCGTCAACCATCAGCGAGTAATAACTGGCCTCGCCCTTCCATGGGCACATCGACTTGTGGTTGCTGAAGGTCACGCAGGACCGGTCCAGACTGCTCTCGGGAAAATAATGGTTGCCCTCCACCAGCACGGTGTCGTCGCTCCGCGCAATGACCTTTCCATTCCAGCTTGCTTTCATATCGATCCTTTTCATTCAGGGGTTTTCAGAATCGCGGTTTTATCACAGCCCGATATGGTCCCACGGCGGACAGACCTTTGCCGCACGGCTAATATGCTTCACTCTACCTTCAGCCTCTCTCCCATCGCCATGATTCCATTTTCCGTTCTCGACCTCTCGCCCATCCTGGAGGGCAGCAACGCGGCGCAGTCGTTTCACAATAGCCGCGACCTGGCCCAACATGCCGAAGCCTGGGGCTTTCGCCGTTACTGGTTGGCCGAACACCACGGAATGCCAGGCATTGCCAGCGCCGCGACTTCGGTGCTGATAGCGTATGTCGCCGGCGCCACTGCCACCATCCGGGTAGGCGCCGGCGGCATCATGCTGCCCAACCATTCGCCACTGGTCATCGCCGAGCAGTTCGGCACGCTCGAATCGCTTTTTCCGGGCCGTATCGACCTTGGCTTGGGCCGTGCGCCTGGATCGGACCAGATTACCGCGCGTGCCTTGCGGCGCAATCTGGAGTCCAGTTCGGACGAGTTTCCGCAAGATGTGGTGGAGTTGATGGACTTCCTGTCGGACTCGCCGCGCCAGCAGGTGCGCGCCGTACCGGGGACCGGGCTGAAGGTGCCAATCTGGATATTGGGATCGAGCTTGTTTGGCGCACAGCTTGCCGCCGCGCTCGGCCTGCCTTACGCGTTTGCGTCGCATTTCGCGCCGGCGCAAATGATGGACGCGATAACGGTCTACCGCGAAAGCTTCAGGCCCTCGGCGCAACTGGCCAGACCGTATGTAATGCTGGGCTTCAACGTATTTGCCGCCGACACGCAGGAAGAGGCGGAATTTCGCGCCACATCGATGCAGCAGGCATTCGTGAATATTCGCACTGGCAAACCCTTGAAGCTGCCGCCGCCTTTGAAGGACTACCCCAACACGGTCGGTCCGCAAGGGCGCGCGTTGCTGGACTCGGTCTTGTCGTGTTCGGCAATCGGTTCGGTGGACACCGTACGAGCCGCACTGAAGGCCTTCATCGCTCGCACCGGTGCTGACGAATTGATGATCACCTGCCAGATTTTCGACCATGCCCAGCGCCTGCGTTCATTTGAAATTGCGGCGCAAATCTGGCGCGAGTCGGCTTCGCCGCTCAAGGTACCGGTCTAAAGCAATTTGGGTGGCTCGCGGTACCTGAGGGATTGCGGTAACAGCCCGTCAAACAAGCTCGATATCACCGCAATTTTTTCCTGTGCAAACGCCTCGCCTTGTTCAGAAGCCAGCACTGTCATCAGGTCGCTGCGGGTGTACCACAGCGCTTGTACATCCTGTGCAAAAAAAATCCGGTGATAGACCTGGGGATGCGACTGATCGAGACCGATAGCCGTCATGGTCTCCAGCATGATCTGGCGCACGGGTTCCGTGCGAAAAGCGGCAGCAGGCGCTGGCTGCGGGACCGTGCGGCCCAAGAGACTGTAGATACTGTTTAAGTTAGGTTTGAACCAGCGCATTGGAATATTTTTGGGAAACGGAACGTTCGATTCAGGTGCGGCAGTAGCTACCGCGAGCGGAACAAAGCATAGCCCGGATTAGCGCGATTTCCTGGCTTCGAGTTGTAACCAATTCCGATGCGCCAAGCAGCGGATGTAGCGTCCGATGCCGATCCTCCGCCGAGCAGCACCAACCATAGTCCGGCGCGACGGAATTTCCCGCCCGGCACCGACTTCCATCACCTGAAAATCGGCAACAAAACTAGCGCAAGTTGCCGGTGTGACCCAGCGAATAACGGCCCGGCTGCGGCCAGACCGTCAGGCCGTGCGGTTCGCGCCCGACCTTGACCTGGTCCACCGCACCGCTGCCGGTGTCGAACCGGTACACCACATCGTCGTAACGCCCCGACAACCAGAGGTATTTGCCGTCTGCGCTGACGTTGCCCATGTCCGGGCTGCCGCCACCCGGAATGGTCCAGGTTTTGGTCACCGTGCGGGTGCTGAAGTCGATCACCGACACGCTGCCTTTGCCCAGCCGCGCGCCCCTGACCTTGTTGCTGCCGCGGTTGGCCACATACAGGCTCTTGCCATCGCGGCTTGGATACAGGCCGTGGGCACCGACGCCGGTGGCTATGAAGCCGATCTGCCTGAAGCTTTCGCCGTCCACCACGTGCACCCCGTCGGCCATCATGTCAGCCACGAAAAAGGTTTTGCCGTCGGGCGATACCCGCACATCCTGGGGCATGCCGGGCGTAGTGCAGATCTCGTTGCCGGGCTGGCCCGGGTCGGGGATTTTGCCAGGCTTGCCCGCAGCCTTGGCCACCAGCGCCAACGCGTCCGGACGCGCATAGTACTGGCTCAGTTTGAGCGTGCCCAGCACGGTGCGATTAACCAGATCGATCTTGGTCACGGCGCCGTTGAACTCACAGGTAAATAACGCGAATTTTCCGTCGATGGAAAAGTCGGCATGGTTGATGCCACCACATTCGGGCGTGGCAATGGAGAACTTCAACTCCATCGTCGAGACCTCGCGAAAATCGAGCCGCTTGTGCGCCTCGGCCACGACGATCGCGTAGTGCCCGTCAGGCGACCAGTACATGTTGTAGGGGTCGTCGACCAAAACCGCTTTGCCGGGCTTGCCGGTCTTGGGGTCGATCGGCGTCAGGCTTCCGTCCTTGCGGCCCTCGGCATTATTGGCCACCCACAAGGTTCCCAAGTCCCACGACGGCACCACATGTTGCGGGTTCACGCCGACCTTGAAGCTGTCCACCACTTTCATGCTGTTGGGGTCGATCACCGACACCGTATTGGCGGAATGGTTGGGCACGTAGACGCGTTGCAGCGCCTGCGCCACGGCGGGGCTGAAGTTGTTGGCGCCTACCTCGCTATACAGGTTGTTGCGGTCCGCCACGGGGGGCATGCGCGGCACCGTAACCACAGCGGCGCTGTCATGGCCACCGCCCGCCGCTGCAGCTGACACGCCAGCTTTTGCCGGACCCGCCGCTTGCGCCACGGCCCACCACGTCGCCGGCGCCCCGGCCAACAGCACTGCCATCGTGGCAAGCGCAACTTTACTTTTTCGCATACTTGAATTGACTTTATAGCGCGCAATCAGCCGCGGATGTATCCACCAGAGAACAAACTTGCGGTACCAGCGACTGGCCCGTGCCAAACAGACTTTATAGCGCTGACGAGCAGGCCCAATTTCGGACGGTCGCTGTCTTGTGCCGCTTGCGGCGCACAGTATAGCCAACCGGAACAAATTCCCGGGCAATGTGTGGTAACGCACGGAAACCCGCAGCGGCGGCGCGAATTCTCCAAATTGCTGGAGTAACGCTTAGCGACTTTTCAATGAAAGACGCGATCATGACGAAACGTATTTTTTCCATTCTCGCCGGTACGGCTGCGATCCGCGTCGAGATTGTCAAACCGAAGCGGATGTCAACGTCGCGATGATGGGACACGGCAGATCGGCGCGCGTGTGCTCGCATTCCGCCACCAGATGCCTGAGCGTTTTGCGCATGCGTTTCAGATCCGTCAGTTTTTGCTCGATCTGACCCAGCCGGTCCGCCGCCACCTGGCGGATCGAATCGCGATGCGTCCCGTCCTCCAGCCGCAGCAACTGCATGATCTCGTCGAGTGAAAACCCCAGTTCCTGGGCTCGTTTTACGAAGCGGATACGGGCCGTCAGTGCCACCGGATATTGCCGATAGGCACCCACGCTGGAAGGCACCGGCAACAGGCCGCGCTGCTGGTAATAACGAATGGTTTCCACACCCACGCCGGCGGCTCTGGCGAGCCTGCCGATGGTCATGGATTCGGTTACTGCGGTATGCGCTGTGGCAGGCATGAAAAAAAAGTCCTTGACTCAGGGGTCGGGTACGGAGTTTAAGCTTCCGCCATCAGCTTGCAAAAGGATGGACACGATGGATGCAGCCAATATGAACGAAGCCGACAAACCCCTCAAAGATCCGGTGTGCGGAATGACCGTCACCGCGCAGTCGCGCCACATGCTGGAGCATGACGGCAAGCCGGTTTACTTCTGCAGCGCGGGCTGCAAGGCCAAGTTCGGGGCCGACCCGGTGAAGTACACACTCGCGGTTCCGATCGGCGCCGCGCCGGCCCATCGACAAGCGCCCGTGGCCCCAGCGCCGGGTATGACGGAGCCCGCCGGCGCCGGTGCCGTCTATACCTGCCCGATGCACCCCGAGGTGCGCCAGGACCATCCGGGTGCATGCCCGAAATGCGGCATGGCACTGGAGCCCGAGATGCCGACCCTGGACGAGGGCGAAAACCCCGAACTGACGGACTTCCGGCGCCGCTTTGTGTGGACTTTGCCGCTCACCGTGATTGTCACTTTTCTCGCGATGGCGGGCCATCGATTGCAATGGTTCGAAATGGACACACAAAGCTGGATCGAGCTGGTGCTCACGCTGCCCATCGTGTTGTGGGCTGGCTGGCCCTTCTTCGAACGCGGCGTGCGGTCGATGCTGAATCGCAGTCCGAATATGTGGACGCTGATCGGACTGGGAACCTCGGCGGCGTTCATCTACAGCGTTGTCGCAACCGTGGCTCCCGGCCTGTTCCCGGCATCCTTCGTTTCGATGGGCCGGGTGTCGGTTTACTTCGAGGCAGCGGCGGTGATTATTTCGCTGACGCTGCTCGGCCAGATACTCGAACTCAAGGCACGTTCGCAGACCTCCGCCGCCATCAGGTCGCTGCTGGGCCTTGCACCCAAGACGGCACGGCGCATCAATACCGATGGCGCTGAAGAGGACATACCGCTAACCCACGTGCATGTGGGCGACAAATTGCGCGTACGCCCTGGCGAGAAGGTTCCGGTCGATGGCGTGGTGGTCGAAGGCGGCAGCGCCGTGGACGAGTCCATGTTGACCGGCGAGCCGATGCCAGTCACCAAACGCGTGGACGACAAGCTGATCGGAGCGACGCTCAACACCAATGGGGCGATGGTCATGCGGTCCGAAAAGGTCGGCTCGCAAACCGTTCTGGCCGGCATCGTGCAGATGGTGCTGCAGGCCCAGCGTTCCAGGGCGCCAATGCAGCGCCCGGCGGATCGAGTGGCTGGTTATTTTGTCGTCACGGTGGTCGGCATCGCGCTGCTGACGCTGCTGGGCTGGGGACTGTTCGGACCACAGCCCAGCTGGGTGTACGGGCTGGTCAATGCCGTGGCCGTGCTGATCATCGCCTGCCCCTGCGCGTTGGGTCTGGCCACGCCGATGTCGATCATGGTCGCCACCGGCAAGGCGGCGACGCAGGGTGTGTTGTTCCGCGACGCGGCGGCAATCGAGAACTTTCGCAAGGTAGACACGCTGATCGTGGACAAAACCGGAACCCTGACCGAAGGCAAGCCGCGCTTCGATCGGGTGGTGGCTGCGCCGGGCTTCACGCAAGACGAAGTGCTGCGCCTGGCGGCGAGCCTGGACCAGGGCAGCGAGCACCCGTTGGCGGATGCCATTGTCCGGGCGGCGCGCGAGCGTGGTCTGGCGCTCGACCAGGCCGACCGGTTCGAGGCCAACAGTGGAATGGGTGTTCGCGGCACGGTGGGCGGCAAGAACCTGGCACTGGGCAATACGGCACTGATGGCCCAGTTGGGTGTAGGCGTCGAGTCCCTGCAAACGCAGGCAGAAGCCTTGCGCTCGCAGGGCGCCAGCGTCATGGTGCTGGCGATCGACGGCAGGGCCGCCTGTTTGTTGGCCGTGTCCGATCCGGTCAAGGCCAGCACGGCCGAGGCATTGGCCACACTCAAGGCGAGCGGCATGCGCGTGATCATGGCCACCGGCGACGGACAGACGACGGCGAAAGCGGTCGCGGCCCGCCTGGGCATCGATGAATTTTATGGCGAGGTCAAGCCTGCCGACAAACTGG
>JANYBQ010000193.1 GCA_025360705.1 Betaproteobacteria bacterium
TCAGCCGGCGGCGACGCATCCGGCTTCTTGACAGCAGGTGGTTCGACCTTTTTGGGTGCGGGCTTGTTATCGCTTTTGCCGTCGCTTTTGCTGTCGCCCTTACTATCACTTTTGCCGTCACCTCTAGCATTGCCTTTTCCGTCGCCTTTTCCGTCCCCTTTACCATCACTTTTGCCGTCGGACTTTGCCTCGCTATTGGTTTCGGTTTGGGAATCACCGCCCGAGCCCGACTTGTCGTCGCCGGAAGCGGACGCGGGTTTTTTGCCCCCTTCCTTGAAATCGGTCGCGTACCAGCCGGAGCCTTTCAACTGAAAGCCGGCCGCCGTAAGCTGTTTCCTGAAGGCAGCAGCGCCGCAAGATGGGCAGTCGGTCAAAGGCGCGTCGGACAGTTTCTGCAACACGTCCTTGGCAAACCCACAAGAGTCACATTTATAGGCGTAGATAGGCATGGTGTTGGAGTTCTGGTTCTGCTGGCAGCAAAGCCTTCCATTATAGATTGGGGGTCAGCTGTGGCACGGCGCTGAGCATGTCAGAAAAGCCTGACGCGGACAATCAGTTGCATAGCGAGCAAGCCCAGCGCAAACCCGACCCCCCCATACACCAGACCTTGCAACAAGCGATTGGTACGTTTTTGCTCGGTCAACAGGTCCTTCAAATCGCGCTCAAGCCGGTTTGGTTGCTGTTTCAGAAAGTCATGCAGCAAACGCGGGAGTTCGGGAATCAATTTGGCATAACGCGGCGCCTCTTCCTTGATCTGCTCCAGCAGCTTTTGCGGTCCCAGTTGCTCGATCATCCATTTCTCCAGAAATGGCCTGGCGGTGTGCCACAAATCGAGGTCCGGATCGAGTTCGCGTCCAAGTCCTTCAATGTTCAGCAGGGTCTTTTGCAGCAGCACCAGTTGAGGCTGGATTTCGACATGGAAACGGCGTGATGTCTGGAACAGCCGCATCAGCACCAGCCCCAAAGAAATTTCCTTGAGCGGGCGGTCGAAATAAGGCTCGCACACAGTACGTACCGCACCTTCCAGTTCGTCGACCCGCGTGCCCGGCGGTACCCAGCCCGACTCGATGTGCAGTTCGGCCACGCGTTTGTAGTCACGGCGGAAAAAGGCCGTGAAGTTCTGCGCCAGATATTCCTTGTCGGACCCGGTCAGCGTGCCGACGATGCCGAAGTCCAGCGAGATATAACGCCCGAACGTTTCCGGCTCTACGCTGACCTGGATGTTGCCGGGATGCATGTCGGCGTGGAAAAAACCGTCCCGGAAAACCTGCGTAAAAAATAGCATCACGCCATCACGCGCGAGTTTAGGAATGTCCACGCCGGCTTCGCGCAGGCGGGCCACCTGGCTGATCGGGATGCCGCGCATACGCTGCATCACGATCACGTTCGAGCTGCAGTAGTCCCAGTACATCTCGGGTATCAGCACCAAATCCAGCCCCGCCATGTTGCGCCGTAACTGCGCTGCGCAAGCCGCTTCGCGCACCAGGTCAAGCTCGTCGTGCAGGTATTTGTCGAACTCGGCCACCACCTCGCGTGGCTTGAGCCGCTTGCCATCGGCGGAAATCCCTTCCACCCAGCCCGCCATCATGCGCATCAGGCCCAGATCCTTTTCGATCGCCGGCAACATGCCAGGACGCAGCACCTTGACCGCCACGTCGTGTTCCTTGCCGCTGCGATCCTTGAGAACCGCGAAATGCACTTGGGCAATCGAAGCGCTGGCAACCGGCTCGCGTTCAAACGAAGAGAATATTTCGGACAAAGGTTTGTGAAACGCCCGCTCGACACTGGCCACCGCAATGTCGGAACTGAAAGGGGGCACGCGATCCTGCAAACGCGCCAGTTCATCCGCGACATCGAGCGGCAACAGGTCGCGACGCGTGGAAAGAACCTGCCCAAACTTCACAAAAATGGGCCCGAGGCGCTCAAGCGCCTCGCGCAGGCGCTGACCGCGCGGTGCGTCCAGCTTGCGGCCGATCGATACCACCCGCGCCAGCACCTTCAACCAGGGCTTCTGGAAGCTGGTCAGGAACAGCTCATCGAGTCCATACCGCAACACCACCCACGCGATAAACGCGCCCCGAAACAGGCGTTTCATGTAGTGGCACCGCTGTCGCCCGCTGGAGGGGGACGCGTTTGCGTGAACTGGCGCAGCGTTTGCGCCATGCGCCGCGCGACTTCGCCCACCGCGTGCGCCGGTGCATCCCCTATGACGCGCGAGAGGTCTTCTTCCAGGTCCCAACGAACGTTGTCCACCAGCCAGTTGACTTCGGCAGCGAGTTGCACATCACCTTCGATGCGCACGGCGGGCTTGTCACCGCGCAGCATCGCCTGCGCAACGGAAGCAACGGACTCATCGGTTACCACCAGACTCAAATCGGGCACCGCCCCGGCCGCCGCAAGATCGAGCAAGCCTGCAGGCGTCACCAGAAAATGCATGGAAAACGCACTCCAGCGAACCAGCACCACGCTACCTTTTTGACGTACCAGCCGGGCGGTAGCGGCTTTCTCCTGCATCAAAACGTGGTTCAGCAGCAAGACGATGCGATGCTGCACCTCGTCAACCATCCAGGCAGGCGGCGGAAAATTAGTCGCTACGGATTGAACCAGCTGCTGCAGCAAAAGAAAAGGGGACTGTGTTGCCATAGCCCCCGATTATTCCCGCTTATCGCCCGCGCTAATCGCCCGGACAAGACAAACCGCACCGCTATTGAAGTGCCTGCACTCCGGCCACCAGCCAGCCACTGGTACCGGACTTCGGTTTGGTCATGTTCCAGACCTCACGAAACGGGCTTGGCCCGGCTGAGGGCTGCTCGCGGATCATGCCCGAGAACTCGACGCTGGCCATGTAGTCGGTGCCAACGTCTTCGATGCCCAACAGCTTGGCGTCTATCATGACCACGTCGGTGTTATTGACCGGCCCACCGGTGTGCGCTTCGCGCTCCGCCAGCTGGGTTTTGATCTCGCCCAGCATCTCGTCGGTCATCATGGCACGCAGCGCGTCGATATCCGATTTATCCCAGGCCGCCTGCAGCGTGACGAAATTTCCCTTGGCCGCATTGAGAAAACCATCGGTATCGAAGCCGGCCGGAATACCCCATCCCTGCGAACCGGCCAGCGCCGAGCCAATCATCGGCTCGGAAGACCTGGCCGTGCCCAGCGGCTCGAGTCCCATCGAACTGCTGCGTTCCCAAGGCCGGGCCGAAGCATCGTTGCCGACGTTTTCGGGACGGTACGGCCGTGGTTCGGACACCGATGCACCACCGCCAGCGCCCTGGAACGCGAACGGCGCGGCGCCCGCCTGCTGCGCGCCCTTGCGATTGCGCATGAACCAGCCGAACGCTGCCATTACCACTATTGCCAGCAGCGCAAACATCAGCACCTGCCCGAAAGCCTCTCCGAATCCTAGCGAGTGCGCCAGCCATGCCAGACCCAGGCCGGCGGCCAGCCCGCCCAGCATCGCACCCCAAGGGCGTTTGGGCGCCACCGCGGCAGGCGGCGTAGCGGGTTTGGCTGCATTATTTGCACCCTGCGCAGGAGTAGCGGGAGGCGCCTCGCGTTTCGTCACGCTGCCCGACTGCTTACCCATCGACCTGCCACCACCCAGACGCGCGGCGTCGGCATTAAAACCGGCCAAAGCCACTGCGGCCGCGAAAACCAAAGTCCAAATTTTCATAGTGCCTCCAAAAAATGGCAACCGACATGGCGGCGCCAGCAATAAACCACCGTCAACACTTGATTCCAACATGCAAAGCCACAACGCCCCCAGTCAGGTTGTGATAATCCACATGTCCAAAGCCATTTTTCTGCATGAGGGCTTTCAGTTCTTGCTGGCCCGGATGCATACGGATCGATTCCGCAAGATAGCGGTAGCTGTCTTCGTCCCTGGCAATCAATCGGCCCAGTTTCGGTAATATTTTGAACGAGTACCAGTCGTAGGCTTTGGCGAGCGGCGTGACGACGCGGGAAAATTCCAGCACCAGCAACTTGCCACCGGGCTTGAGCACACGGCACATCTCGGCCAGCGCGACATCCTTGTGGGTCATATTGCGCAAACCGAAAGCAACGCTGATAACGTCGAACCGCGCATCGGCAAACGGCAGCTTTTCGGCGTCGCAGGTCACTGCCTCCAGGGCGTGTCCCGCGTCCAGCAGCCGATCACGCCCGGTGCGCAGCATGGTCTCGTTAATATCGGTCAAAACCACGCGCCCGGTCTTGCCGGCACTACGCGCAAAAGCTTGCGCGAGGTCGCCCGTTCCACCCGCGATGTCCAGCACCTGGGCGCCTTCGCGCACATTGGCCACCATCACGGCGTACGCCTTCCAGGCGCGGTGCAATCCGGCCGACATGACGTCGTTCATCAAATCGTATTTGGGCGCGACCGAATCGAACACGCCGCGCACACGGCGTGCCTTGTCGGTATCTTCGACCGAATCGAATCCGAAATGGGTGGCAGTCACCAGGTAACCTCCGTGCTACGCACTGCGGTATTGGCTCCGACGTCACAAGCGCTTCGCGCAATTGTGAGTCTGCGCCGCAACTTCGTTGTCGCCCTTGGGAGCGGGCCGACGGTGCTCATGGCGGGCAATGCTAGACCGGAAACCGGGAGTCGGTGCTACAACCCCGCTGGCGATCCGGGAATCTGTCGCGATTTTGATGAAATCGGGTTTATCCGTTGCGGGGAACTTCTGCTATTGAACGGATAACGTTGCGTATCAGTGGCTGGCACAACCCTGGCCTGCCGCCTCCTGCATGGCCGCGTCGCGGTCAATCCCGGCCGCCTCCAGGCGAGTGGCGTATTGACTCCATAACCGTGGCTCTTGCGAGCCCAAAAAATACAGGTAGTCCCACGAAAAAATTCCGGTGTCATGGCCGTCGGAAAACGTCGGCTGCACCGCGTAGTTGCCGACCGGTTCCAGAGAACGCAACTCCACGTTGCGTTTGCCGGTCTGCAGAACTTCCTGACCCGGTCCATGCCCCTGCACCTCGGCCGATGGAGAATAAATACGCATCAGCTCGAACGGAATACGAAAGTTGGCGCCGTCCGAAAAGCTGACCTCCAGCGCCCTGGATTGCCCATGCACCGTAATCGCCTGGGGCGTCGGTGCGCCCGGCTTCAAACCTGCCATGTCCTGTTACCTCCTGAACTGCGGCCTGCTAAACGCTAACAGGGCCCTAAACCAGTACACGTTCGATACCACCCGCATTGGCCGTCGCCACATATTGCTCCAGCCATTGCGGACCCAGAATCTTGTTCGCCATTTCCACCACGATGTAATCCGCTTCCAGCAAACCGTTCTGCAAATCGTCGCCGTAGCGGCTCAAGCCTTGCAGACAGCTCGGGCAGGACGTAAGAATCTTCACATTGGCGCTGGCTGCGACAGCTCCGGTCTGGCGCAGCGCGGCTTCATCCTGGCGTAATTCTTCTTCCTTGCGAAAACGGATCTGGGTCGAGATGTCCGGCCGCGTGACGCCCAGCGTACCGCTTTCACCGCAGCAGCGTTTGCTTTCCAGCACGCTGTCAGGGTTGGCGCCACCCACCAGCGCCTTGACAGTCTTCATCGGATCCTGCAACTTCATCGGACTGTGGCAGGGGTCGTGGTACAGATAACCGCCGCCCGAGCCGGCGTCGAGCCGGATATTTTTTTCCAGCAGGTATTCGTGGATATCGATGATGCGGCAACCCGGAAAAATGTCCTCGAACTTGTAACCCTGCAACTGGTCGTAGCAGGTGCCGCAACTCACCACCACGGTCTTGATGTCCAGATAGTTGAGCGTATTGGCGACCCGGTGGAACAAGACCCGGTTGTCGGTGATGATTTTCTCGGCCTTGTCGAATTGGCCCGATCCGCGTTGCGGATAGCCGCAACACAGGTAACCCGGCGGCAAGACCGTCTGCACGCCGGCGTGCCACAACATGGCCTGGGTCGCGAGACCAACCTGGCTGAACAGACGCTCGGAACCGCAGCCGGGGAAATAAAATACCGCCTCGGTTTCAGAAGTGGTGCTCTTCGGGTCGCGGATGATGGGAACGTAGTCGCCATCTTCAATATCCAGCAACGCACGGGCGGTTTTCTTGGGCAGGCCGCCGGGCATCTTCTTGTTGATGAAGTGGATCACCTGCTCCTTGAGCGGAGACTTTCCGACCGTGGCCGGTGGCTTGTCGGTCTGCTTGCGCGCAAAGCGGCGCAACAGGTCGTTGGCCAGACGCTGAGCCTTGAAACCCACGTCCACCATGCCCGAGCGCATCAGCTTGATGGTCCGCGGATTGGTGGCGCTCAGGAAAAACATCGCAACCGCGTTGCCGGGCCGGAACGACTTTTTGCCCATCTTGCGCAGCAGGTTGCGCATGTTCATCGATACATCGCCAAAGTCGATATTCACCGGGCATGGCGACAGGCACTTGTGGCACACGGTGCAGTGGTCGGCCACGTCTTCGAACTCTTCCCAATGTTTGATGCTGATGCCGCGCCGCGTCTGCTCCTCGTACAGAAACGCTTCAACCAGCAGCGAAGTGGCCAAAATCTTGTTCCTCGGGCTGTACAGCAGGTTGGCGCGCGGCACGTGGGTCGCGCAAACGGGTTTGCACTTTCCGCAGCGCAGGCAGTCCTTGATCGAATCGGAAATGGCGCCGATGTCCGACTGCTGCATGATCAGCGACTCATGCCCCATAAGTCCGAAACTGGGGGTGTAGGCATTGGTCAGATCGGCGTACATCAGGTCGGGTCCGGCGACCCGATTCGATGGTTTCAGAAGCGCGGGGCTGCGCAGCAACTTGCCCTTGTTGAAACGGCCTTCCGGATCGACCAATGCCTTGTATTCGGTGAACGGACGCAATTCTTCTTCGGTCAGGAATTCCAGCTTGGTGATACCGATGCCGTGTTCGCCCGATATCACGCCATTCAGCGCACGTGCCAGCGCCATGATGCGTTTCACGGCGGCGTGCGCGGTCTGCAACATGTCGTAGTCGTCGCTGTTGACGGGGATGTTGGTATGCACGTTGCCGTCACCCGCGTGCATGTGCAGCGCGATCCAGACCCGGCCCTTGAGGACCCGTTTATGAATCGCGTCGCATTGGTCCAATATCGGCTCGAACGTCACGCCTGAAAAGATGTTGCGCAGTGGCACTCGCAACTGGGTTTTCCAGCTCGCGCGCAGGCTGTGATCCTGCAATTGCGCAAACAACGTATCCACCTGGTCGAGCCAGCCCTGCCACTGCGTACGAACCCGGGCAATCAAGGCCTGTGCGTTAGCAACGCGGTCTTCCGTCAACTCGGCCGAATCGAATGCCCGTGCATCGTCCTGTTTACCCAAAGGCAGATTGCCCTGGGCAAAAAACGCCTGCAACGCGTCGCACAAGGCGAGTTTGTTGCGCAGGCTGAGTTCTATGTTCATGCGCTCTATGCCGTCGGTGTATTCGGCCATGCGCGGCAGCGGAATTACCACGTCCTCGTTGATCTTGAAGGCATTGGTGTGTTTGGATATGGCGGCGGTGCGTTTGCGATCGAGCCAGAACTTCTTGCGCGCCTCCGGGCTGATAGCCACGAAGCCCTCGCCGCCACGGCTGTTGGCCAGACGCACCACTTCGGATGCGGCGCGTGCCACGGCATCGGCGTCGTCGCCCGCAATGTCGCCGAACAGAACCATCTTCGGCAAACCCGACCCGCCGCCCGCCGCAACGCGTTTGGACTTGGTGGCATAACCGACTGCTTTGAGATAACGGTCGTCCAGATGCTCCAGCCCCGCCAGCACCACGCCCGAGCGTTTCTGCTCGGCAAACATGAAGTCGATGATGTCCACGATGGCCGGCACAGCGTCCCTGGCGTTGCCGAAAAACTCCAGACAAACGGTGCGCACATGGGCAGGCATCCGGTGCACCACCCAACGCGCGCTGGTAATCAGGCCATCGCAACCTTCCTTCTGTATGCCCGGCAGGCCGCTCAGAAACTTGTCGGTCACGTCCTTGCCCAGGCCTTCCTTGCGAAAACTGGCGCCCGGAATGTCCATGCGTTCGGTGCGCTCCAGCGTCTTGCCGTCGGCCTTGTAATAGTTGAGCTCGAAGCTGGCAACCGCGGCGTCATGAATCTTGCCCATGTTGTGGTCGATGCGTATCACCTCGAGCCAGGTCGCCTGCGGCGTCACCATGCGCCACGAGGCCAGGTTGTCGAGCGCCGTGCCCCATAACACGGCCTTCTTGCCACCGGCGTTCATCGCGACATTGCCGCCGATACATGAGGCTTCGGCCGACGTCGGGTCCACCGCGAAAACAAACCCGGCGCGTTCGGCAGCGTCGGCCACGCGCTGGGTCACCACGCCCGCTTCGGTCCAGATGGTGGCCACAGGTCGGTCCATGCCGGGCAAGACGCGCATTTGCACCTCGGTCATGGCCTCCAGCTTCTCGGTGTTGATGACGGCGCTTTTCCAGGTCAGCGGACAGGCACCCCCGGTGTAGCCAGTGCCCCCTCCGCGCGGGATGATGGTCAGCCCCAGGTCGATGCAACCCTTGACCAGGCCGGCCATTTCGATTTCCGAATCGGGCGTTAGCACCACAAAGGGGTATTCGACGCGCCAGTCGGTGGCGTCGGTCACGTGCGACACACGGCTCAGGCCGTCAAACTTGATATTGTCCTTGCCGGTCAGTTTGCCCAATACACGCAGGCTCTTGCGCCGCAACTCGCGCACCTCCTCAAAACCGGTGTCGAACAAGGCGACCGCACGCTGGGCGATCGCCAGCAGCTCACCCACCATGCCATCGCGTTCGGGGTCTTGCGCCGGCGTACGCCGCTTCCCGACCTCAACCAGACGGTGCAGCAGCGCGTCCACCAGCAAGCGGCGGCGTTTGGGGTTGTGCAGCAAGTCATCCTGCAGATACGGGTTGCGTTGTACCACCCAGATATCGCCCAGCACCTCGTACAACATGCGAGCGGAGCGGCCGGTGTGCCGCTCGTCGCGCAACCGCTGTAGCGTGTCCCAGGCAGACTGACCCAACAAACGTATAACGATCTCGCGGTCGGAAAAAGAAGTGTAGTTGTAGGGTATCTCGCGAATGCGCTCCGGCGGTGCCGGCGCAAACCCCGCAACAGCAACAAAATGATCGGGTCGGGTGGGGGCGTTCATGGCTTTGTTTGATGTTACCGCAGCGCAGCAATTTCTCGTTCCGCGAAGGACAACCTATGGAAACCCCTCTATAGGTGTCGCCCATGACGCGTGTTTAATCGTCCAGTCATATGGCCCGGGTAAGCTGCCCACTTCATTCAAGGATACAAGATGAGAATCAAGATTGCAGCCGTCGCGTTAGCGGCGGTCGTTTCGCTTTCGGCGCAAGCCCAGACCGAAATCCAGTGGTGGCGCTCGATGACCGCTGTCAACGGCGAGGTGGTCAATGACCTTGCCAAGAACTTCAATGCGAGCCAGAAAAACTACAAGATCGTGCCGACCTACAAGGGCACCTACGACGAATCGTTTACTGCGGCGGTAGCGGCCTTCCGCGCTGGCAACGCGCCCCATATCCTGCAGGTGTTCGAAGTGGGTACCGCGACCATGATGGCCAGCAAGGGCGTCACGGTCCCGGTCGGAAAGGTCATGAAGGACTCGGGCGAGAAGTTCGATCCCAAGGCCTATGTATCAGCCGTGGCCGGCTACTACACGGCACCGAGCGGCGAGATGCTGAGTTTTCCGTTCAACAGTTCCACCACTGTGTTCTATTTCAACAAGGATGCGTTCAAGGCCGCCGGCATCGATACCAGCAAGGCCCCTGGCACCTGGCCGGAAGTGGCGCTGGCCGCGGCCAAGCTCAAGGCCAGCGGCCATAAATGCCCGCTCTCCATTGCCTGGCAAGGCTGGACCCAGCTGGAGAGTTTCTCCGCCTGGCACAACGTGGAGTTTGCGACCAAGGGCAATGGCTTGCAGGGTATGGACGCCCGTATAAAGGTCAACTCGCCGCTGCATGTGCGCCACATCGAAAATCTGGCGAACATGGCCAAACAGGGACTGTTTATCTACAAAGGCCGCGCCAACGCTCCGGAGGCCAGTTTTATTTCCGGCGAATGCGCCATGATGACCACATCGACCGGCTTCTATGGCAACGTCAAGGCGAATGCCAAGTTTGACTGGGGTCTGGCTCCCATGCCCTACTATCCCGACGTTCCGGGCGCCCCGCAAAACACGGTGATTGGCGGCGCCAGTCTGTGGGTCATGGCGGGCAAGAAGCCGGACGAATACAAGGGCATCGCGCAGTTCTTCAACTACCTCTCCAGCCCTGACGTGCAGGCGGCAACGCACCAGCGCACCGGCTACCTGCCGATCACCACGGCCGCGTTCCAGCTCACCGAAAAGTCCGGCTTCTACCAGAAGAACCCCGGAACCGACGTCGGCGTCAACCAGATGATCCGCAAGACCACCGATAAGTCGCGTGGCATCCGCTTGGGCAACTATGTCCAGATCCGCACCATCGAGGACGAAGAGCTGGAGCAGGTCTGGGCCGGCAAGAAAACCGCCAAGGAAGGGCTGGACTCCATCGTGCAGCGCGGAAACGAACTGCTGGAGCGCTTTGAGAAGGCCAACAAGAAAAGCTGACGCGCCGATCCGCTTGTCGTGGAAAAACGTGTAGTTTTCCGCTCGGCATGGTTGCCATGGGTGCTCATAACACCGCAGGCGGTCATCATCGCGGTGTTTTTCTTCTTGCCAGCGGGGCAGGCTCTGCTGCAATCGGTTCAACAGTCGGATGCGTTCGGCACGTCAGT
>JANYBQ010000226.1 GCA_025360705.1 Betaproteobacteria bacterium
CCCAGCGGCGTGCGCAGTCGTCGGCCACCAGCAACGAGCCATCGGGTAATACCAGCACATCGGCCGGCCGGCCGCTGACCGTCTCGCCCTGCAGCCAGCCGGTTGCAAAGGGTTCGTACGCCACCGCCTTGCCGCCTTCCAGGCGCACCAGCGTAATCCGGTAACCGATCTTGCTGGAGCGATTCCAGGAGCCGTGCTCGGCGATGAATACCTGGTTGCGATATTGCGCCGGGAACATGGTCCCGGTGTAAAAGCGCATGCCCAGAGAAGCCACGTGAGGACCCAGTTTCTGGACCGGCGCGGTGAACTCGCTGCAGCGGTGTTTGGCGCCGAATTCCGGGTCGGGCAGGTCACCGGCATGGCAATACGGGAAACCGAAATTCATGCCTGCGCGCGGCGCATGGTTGAGTTCGTCGCTCGGTAAATCGTCGGAAATCATGTCGCGACCGTTGTCGGTAAACCAAAGCTCTTTTGTTTGCGGTTGCCAGTCGAAGCCGACCGTATTGCGGATGCCACGGGCATAGGTTTCGATGCCGCTGCCATCGGCGTTCATGCGCAGGATATTGGCGTGTTGCGCATCCGGTTCGCAGATGTTGCAGGGCGCACCGACCGGCACGTAAAGTTTGCCGTCAGGTCCGAAGGCGATGAACTTCCAGCCATGGTGGGTTTCGGTCGGCAATTTGTCGGTAACCACTACGGGGGCGGGCGGTTTGTCCAGGCGCTGCTCGATGTCGTCGAAACGCAGAATGCGGCTCACCGCCGACACATACAAATTGCCATCCTTGTAGGCCACGCCGGCGGGCAGTTGGATGCCGCTTGCCACGGTGCTGACGCCGTGCGTTTTGTAGCTGGCATCAAAACGCACGGCATGTACCTTGCCGGCCTGTGTCGAGCCGACAAACACCGTTCCACCACCGACGCCGACACGCCCGAGTGCCATTTGGCGGGCGTTGTCCACGCGTGCCCAAAGCTCTATGGCAAAACCCGGCGGCAGTTTAATTTGCTCCAGCGGCAAGTCAGCAGCTGCGACACTGGAGATCAGTGTGAAGAAAAGTCCGAGAGAAACAACGATCTTGTGCATGGCAATTCCTCGTGGTGGGCTATTAACTATGTCACAACAGCACTCTTCGCTTAGAATGCAAATGCGAATTGTTTCGATTACTGTTTGTAAAACCAGAATTAGGAATCTGCCCCATGAAATCTCATTTTCTCTATATCTTGCGTAATTTGACCCTGACTTTTGGCTTGCTCGGTGCCACCGCTGTTTCGATGGCGCAAGGTGCCGACGCACTCGTGGTCTATAACGCCCAACATGCCAGTTTGACCCAGGCGTGGGTGAACGGGTTTACCGCCGCTACGGGCGTCAAGGTCACGATACGTAATGGCGGCGACATGGAATTGGGCAACCAGATCGTGCAAGAGGGCGGCGCGTCGCCAGCCGATGTTTTCCTGACCGAGAACTCGCCGGCTATCGCGCTTGTCGATGCGGCCGGGCTGTTTGCGCCGCTGGAGGCAGACACACTTTCCCAAGTAGGCGCTAACTATCGCCCGGTCCATGGTCGCTGGATTGGCGTGGCTGGCCGCGCCACTGTTTTCGTTTACAACAAGCGCAAGCTGAATGCTTCGCAATTGCCCAAGTCGATGCTGGATCTGGCCAGCCCGGCGTGGAAAGGCCGCTGGGGCGCCGCCCCCGCCGGCGCCGATTTTCAAGCCATCGTCAGCGCTATGCTGGAACTCAAGGGCGAGGCGGCCACCGCCGACTGGCTCAAGGCCATGAAGGAAAACGCCAAGCTCTACAAAGGCAACAGCGTGGCCATGAAAGCGGTCAATGCAGGCGAAATTGAAGGCGCGGTGATCTATCATTACTATCGCTTTGGCGACCAGGCCAAGACCGGTGAAAACAGCGAAAATACGTCGTTGTACTATTTCCGCAACGAAGATCCGGGCGCATTCGTCAGCATTTCGGGCGGTGGCGTATTGGCATCCAGCAAACATCGGGCGCAGGCCCAGGCGTTTTTAAAATGGGTAACCGGCAAGGGCGGTCAGGACATTTTGCGGACCGGGGACTCCTACGAATATGCGGTGGGCGCGGGCGCGCAATCCAATCCCAGCCTGGTTCCGCTTTCCGAGTTGCAAGCACCGAAGGTCGAGCCGTCCAGACTCAATAGTAAAAAGGTCACCGACATGATGACCCAGGCCAGCCTGATCTGACGGGCCGTAGCTTTCTATTGCGCGGTCCGATCTGACCCCCGGCTAGGCTCACCGTACACTTGCCTGGCTGCGCTCCTTGATACCACCTTGAAGCGCTTGCTCCGAAATCTTCACAACCTTCGTGCCCGACTTGACCGCTGCCACGATTCGCGCGACGGAACTCCCGGTGCGCAGCGCACCGATGGGGCGTATGTCTTTGGTTGCCGGCGCTGCAATGCTGGTGGCGCTGGCAGCGCTGTTGCCGGTGGGTTTTATAATTTGGGTCGCGATCCAGAGCGGCTGGGATACCGTATCGGCGCTGGTTTTTCGGCCCCGTGTAGGCGAACTGCTGGTCAACACCGCCCTGCTGGTGGCGACCACCGTGCCGCTGTGCGTGGCGCTGGCATTGGCACTCGCCTGGCTGACCGAACGCAGCGATCTGCCGGCGGCTCGTACCTGGGCCTGGCTTGCGGTGGCACCGTTAGCCGTTCCCGCTTTTGTCCATAGTTACGCCTGGATCACGCTGATACCGGGCCTGCGCGGTTTGCCCGGTGGCGTGCTGGTCTCGGTGCTGGCCTATTTTCCTTTTCTGTACCTGCCTATATCGGCGTCGTTACGCCGGCTCGACCCAGGTATCGAAGACACGGCGGCTTCGCTCGGGCTGCGTCCGTGGAGTGTTTTTTTCCGGGTGGTTCTGCCGCAATTGCGCCTTGCCATATGGGGTGGCGGCTTGCTGGTCGGCCTGCATCTGCTGGCCGAATACGGCTTGTATGTGATGATCCGTTTCGACACTTTCACCACCGCCATCGTCGATCAATTCCAGTCCACCTATAACGGTCCGGCCGCCAACATGCTGGCGGGAGTACTGGTGATCTGTTGCTTTGTGTTGCTGGGGCTGGAGGCCGGCACGCGTGGCAAGGAGCGCTATGCGCGCGTCGGTTCCGGGTCCGCCCGGATGCAGCAGCCCCGGGCTCTGGGCCGGCGCGCTTTATTGTGTATGTTGCTGCCGGCGCTGGTAGCATTGCTAAGTCTGGGCGTGCCGCTGATTACCCTGGCGCGGTGGCTGCTGGCCGGCGGCGCAAATGTCTGGAACCTGGGAGTTATCGGGCCGGCACTGGGCCAGACCCTGGGACTGGCATTGGTGGGTGCCGTCTTGACCACCGTGATCGCCATACCGATGGCCTGGTTGTCGATTCGGGCCCCCGGCCCGCTGCAGCGCTTGCTGGAGTCCTGCAATTACATGGTCGGTTCGCTGCCCGGCATCGTGGTGGCGCTGGCCCTGGTGACCATCACCGTACGCGTGGCGTTGCCGATTTACCAGACAGTCGTCACCATCTTGCTGGCCTACGCGCTGATGTTTTTGCCGCGCGCGCTGATCAGCCTGCGTGCCGCGATCGCCCAGGCGCCGGTGGAACTGGAACAGGCCGCGCGCAGCCTGGGCCGCTCACCGGCCCAGGCCGTGTGGTCGATCACGCTGCGGCTGGCTGCGCCCGGCGCAGCGGCAGCAGCGGCACTCGTGTTCCTTGGCATCAGCAACGAACTGACCGCGACGCTGCTGCTGGCCCCCAACGGCACCCAGACGCTGGCGACCGCGTTCTGGTCGCTCAGCAGGGAAATCGACTACGCGGGCGCCGCGCCTTATGCGCTGATCATGGTGCTGCTGTCGCTGCCATTGACCGGGATGTTGTACGTCCAGTCAAGACGGACCTCGGGCAGATGAGTTTGCTGGACATCCGTGCGGTGCGCAAAAACTATGGCCCGGTGACGGCGCTGGATGGCGTTGACCTGAGCGTGAGCGCCGGTAGCCGGAGCGCCATCGTGGGCCCCTCGGGCTCCGGAAAAACCACCCTGCTGCGCATCATTGCAGGCTTCGAGGCGCCGGACGCGGGCCAGGTTCTGTTGGACGGCCAGCTGCTGGCCGATGGGGCGCAATCGGTTCCGGCGCACCAGCGTGGTATCGGGTACGTTCCGCAGGACGGCGCGCTGTTCCCCCATCTGAGCGTGGCCGATAACATTGGATTTGGGCTGGCGCGGCGTGCACCCCAACGGACCGAGCGCATTGCCGAGTTGCTGGACATGGTGGCGCTGGATAGCGCCATGCTGGAGCGCCGCCCACACGAGCTCTCGGGCGGTCAGCAGCAACGCGTGGCGCTGGCGCGGGCGTTGGCGCAACGCCCCCGGCTGATGTTGCTGGACGAACCCTTTTCGGCGCTCGACACCGGTCTGCGCGCGGCCACGCGCAAAGCCGTGGCGCAGTTGCTGAGCGGCGCCGGCATCACCACCATTCTCGTCACCCACGACCAGGCCGAAGCACTTTCGTTCGCTGATCAGGTGGCCGTGATGCGCAACGGCCGGCTGGCCCAGGTAGGCGCTCCCCGGGACCTCTATCTGCGTCCTTCCGACCCCGCGACCGCGAGCTTTCTGGGCGAGGCGGTAGTGTTGCCGGCCCGCCTTTCAGGCGGCTGGGCCGACTGCGCACTGGGCCGCGTGGCGGCCAACGACAGGCTACGCAGCGGAGACGTTCAAATCATGTTGCGCCCCGAGCAGTTGCAGCTGGAAGAGATACCGGCCCTCGGCGCGATGGCGGCCAGTGATGGCTGCCTGGGTATGGTGCTTGACGCCGACTTTTGTGGTCCTGTGTGTGAACTGACGGTGCGTCTTGAAGGCGACGGCAACCAGCAATTACTGCGTGTAAGCAGCCCCGGCGCCAACGCCCCGGTCGTAGGCGCGCGTGTGCGGATCCGGATCGCGGGTCAGGCACACGTTTTCGCCTAACCTTTGGCCAACAGGGACTGGCCCAACGCAAATACGGAATTGGGTGCAGTGGTCCGGAACGGTTCCGCTGCCGGGCGTCGGCCCACGCCTTGCCTGGCGGGCTTGCGTTCTTCCGCCTTGAAACCCTTGGCGCGTTGCTCCGCGGCCAGACTGCGCAGCGTGATGGATTGCAGGTAGTCGACCATTTTCGTGTTCAAGGCTTCCCACAATTCCTGCGCCATGTCCTGCGTCATGGATTCGCTCAAACGCGTGGTGCTTGACGTTCCCACGTCGGCCTCGTCTTCAATGGCTCCGATGATGTCTGCCACCGTAATGCCATCCGCGCGGTGCCCCAACGCGTAACCGCCACCCGGGCCGCGTGTGCTTTCCACCAGGCCGTGCCGGCGCAGCTTGCTGAACATCTGCTCCAGGTAAGACAGGGAAATCTGATGCCGCAACGCGATGCTGGACAGCGGAACCGGACCTGCGTTCTCGCGCAACGCGAGTTCGATCATGGCAGTGACGGCAAATCGGCCTTTGGTACTCAATCGCATGGTAATAACTCCTTCTCAGCGTTATGTGGCTGTGACAAGTCGAACTGTAGTGGCTGAGTCACTTCGCGTAAATGCGTATTATCAAAAATATGACTTCGATAAGTACGAAGTTTTTTTACACCGGATGAGCCATGAATTTCAAGCATCTATATTACTTCTGGGTTACGGCCAAGGCGGGCGGAATCATGCGTGCCGGGGAGCAACTGCACACTACACCGCAGACGCTATCGGGACAGATAAAGCTGCTGGAAGACTGGCTCGGTCGCAAGCTGTTTCGCAAAAATGGCCGCAAGCTCGAGCTGACGGAGGATGGCCGCCTGGCGCTCGGTTATGCCGATCAGATATTCACGTTGGGTGCCGAGCTGGAAACCGCGGTGCGCCAGGCGCGTGGCGGACAGCACGTTCTGGATTTTCGAGTCGGCGTTGCCGATTCCGTGGCCAAGTCGGTGGCTTATCGCTTGCTGGAGCCGGCCTTGTCGGTGCCCGAGCCGGTACGCCTGATTTGCAGCGAAGGCAAGTTCCCCGAGCTGCTGTCCCAGTTGGCGCTACACCGTCTCGACCTGGTGATCGCGGACGAGCCGATGTCCAAACGCATGAGCATCAAGGCGTTCAACCATCCGCTGGGCAGCACCGCCATGAGTTTTTTCTGTGCGCCCGCGCTCAAGGCCCGGCTGCGTGGCGCTTTTCCAGCGTGCCTGAACGACATGCCAATGTTGATCCAGGGTGCATCGGCCTCGGTGCGCCAGCAGCTGGAAGGGTGGTTGACCCGGCATCAGATCCATCCGCGCGTGGTCGGGGAGTTCGACGACGGCGCGTTGATGACCGCATTTGGGCGCGAGGGTCGTGGCGTGTTCATGGCCCCCACGGTGCTGGAGGCCGAAACGGTGGCGCAGTTTGGCGTAAAAGTGATCGGCCGCAGCGATGAACTGGTGGAAGAATTTTTTGCCGTATCGGTGCAACTGCGCATCACGCACCCTTGCGTGGTGGCGATTACCGATGCGGCGCGCGGTCGGCTGTTCGGCGCCTGAGCGGTTGCTGTGCGGATGCTGAAAGGCAGCAAGAGCGGGCGCGCCTTTTCAGGGTAACAACTGCTGCGCAAAAGTCGCGGGGTCGATATTCGCCCCGCAAACCACGATGCCTACACTTTTCCCTTCAAGCCGGGCGCGCAGCGGAAACATGAGCGCGGCCAACGCGGCTGCTCCGGCCGGTTCGACCGCGAGTTTTGCCGCGCGGAACAGCAGGCGCATGCCCTCGCGGATCTGGTCATCGTTCACCAGAACCACCGCATCGACGAAACGGTGATTGAGCGCGAACGAATAAGGTTCGCAACGCGGCGCGCCGAGGGAATCCGCAATGGTGTGCACGGCGTCGATTGCCTGCGGCGACCCGGCCTTGAAGCTGCGGCTCAGGCTGTCCGCGCCTTCAGGCTCTACTACGTAGACGGCAATCTCGGGGCGCATCTGTTTGACCGCGCAGGCGACGCCGGCTGACAAGCCTCCGCCGCCAGCGGCCACGATCACCGCGTCAAGAGAGGCACCCGCCGCATAGACCTGGTCGATCAACTCCATACCCACGGAGGCCGTACCGAGCGCCGTCTTCGGACCTTCATACGGATGGACGAAAGTGCGTCCCTCACTGGCTTCGATGTGCTTAACCCGCTCGAACGCCGCATGCACGTTGCCCACCAATTCGACCGTGGCGCCGAGTTCACGGCACATCTGTATTCGAAATGGATTGGCGTTTCTCGGCATCACGACTTTCGCGGTCGTGCCCAGCTTGCGCGCCGAGTAACCAAGTGAAATGGCATGGTTGCCGGCAGAAACCCCGGTGACGCCACGCGCGAGCGCCGAGGCGTCCAGGTCCAGCATGACCGATAGCGCGCCGCGCGGTTTGAAGCTGCCGGTACGCTGGAACAGTTCTTCCTTCAACCATACCCGGGTCGATGCGCCGACCGTCGCGGCCAATGCATCGTCCACGAGCAGGCGAATCGGTGTGGTGATGACAAGGTCGCCCAGGCGCGCGCGATTGGCGCGGATGGCTTGAATGGTGGGGGCTTGGACGTCAGGAGTTTGCACAGGCACTTTCTTCAAGTTCGGGGACAGGTGGCGGCGACTTTACACGGTGAGAAATTCTCGCGTTGCGCATGCATTGGCGGCTGCGCGCACGGCTCGGTTCGCAGGCGCGCGAAGCCAGCATCAAAGGCCTATCATCGTGGGTTGGCCAAGGCACGATGGAAAGCCATCCCGCCGTTACCCGCACTTCGCTACCACCCGCCCATGCCCTCAGCCGAAAACGACTCTGTACCTCTGTCCACGCCACTGCACGCCCAAAGAATCAGCATCCGCGGCGCGCGTACACACAACCTCAAGAATATCGACCTGGACATTCCGCGCAACCAGCTGGTGGTTATCACGGGTTTGAGCGGGTCGGGCAAATCCAGCCTGGCGTTCGATACCCTGTACGCCGAAGGCCAGCGCCGGTACGTGGAAAGCTTGTCCACCTATGCGCGGCAGTTTCTGCAGCTCATGGACAAGCCCGATGTGGACATGATCGAGGGTCTGAGCCCGGCCATTTCGATCGAACAAAAAGCCACCAGTCACAACCCGCGTTCCACCGTGGGCACGGTGACCGAGATCCACGACTACCTGCGCCTGTTGTTCGCGCGTGCCGGCACGCCGTACTGCCCCGACCACGACCTGCCGCTGCAGTCCCAGACCGTAAGCCAGATGGTGGATGCGGTGATGGCGTTGCCAGAGGACACGCGGCTGATGGTATTGGCGCCGGTGGCGCGTGAGCGCAAAGGCGAGTTCGTCGAGTTGTTCTCTGAATTGCAGGCCCAGGGTTATGTGCGTTTTCGGGTGGACGCGGTTGCCTGCGAATTCGACGACTTGCCCAAACTCAAAAAAACCGAGAAACACGACATTGACGTAGTGATCGACCGCGTAAAGGTGCGCAGCGAGTCCGACCAGTCCGCCCGAACCCAATTGCGCCAGCGCCTGGCGGAAAGTTTCGAGGCCGCGCTCCGGTTGGCCGACGGTCGAGCGCTGGCGGTCGAACTCGATGCAACGGCACCCTCGGAAGGCGCGCCGGCGCTGCAAAAAGAGCACCTTTTCAATGCCAAGTTCGCGTGTCCGGTATGCAGCTATTCGATCGCTGAGCTCGAGCCGCGCCTGTTTTCGTTCAACTCGCCGATGGGTGCCTGTCCGGCCTGCGATGGCCTGGGCGCGATGGATTTCTTCGACCCTGCGCGGGTAGTGGCGTTTCCCACCCTGAGCCTGGCCAGCGGTGCCATCAAGGGCTGGGACCGGCGCAACGCCTATTACTTCGCCATGCTGCAGAGCCTGGCCAAACACTACCGTTTTGACATCGACACGGCGTTCGAGAGCCTGCCGGCCGAAGTGCAACACGCGGTGTTGCATGGTTCGGGCGAGGAGGAAATCAAGTTCAGCTACGTGATGGATTCGGGCGCAGCCGGAGACGAAACCGGTATCGCGCAGGGCAGGAAACTCACGCGCAAACACCCGTTCGAGGGCATTCTGCCGAACATGGCGCGGCGTTACCGCGAGACCGACTCGGTGCTGGTGCGTGAAGAGCTTGCACGGTATCGCAGCACCCAGCCGTGTACCGAGTGCGGCGGCACGCGGCTGCGCCGTGAAGCGCGCCACGTCAAGATCGGTGAGGGCGAACAGGCACGCGCCATTTTTCAGGTCAGCCACATTACGTTGCGCGAGAGCCTTGAGTACTTTCGGAGCCTGCATATGTCGGGTGCCAAAGGCGAGATCGCCGACAAGGTGGTGCGTGAAATCGGCCTGCGTCTGAAGTTTCTCAACGACGTCGGACTGAACTATCTGAGTCTGGACCGGAATGCCGAAACACTCAGCGGCGGCGAGTCGCAACGCATCCGCCTGGCGTCGCAGATCGGCTCGGGACTGACCGGCGTGATGTATGTTCTGGACGAACCCAGCATCGGCCTGCACCAGCGCGACAACGACCGGCTGATCGACACCCTCAAACATCTGCGCGATATCGGCAACAGCGTGCTGGTGGTGGAGCACGACGAGGACATGATGCGCGCCGCGGACCATGTAATCGACATGGGCCTGGGGGCGGGCATTCATGGCGGGCGAGTGATCGCGCAGGGAACATTCGACGACATCAAGGCCAGCGCCGAGTCATTGACCGGCAAGTACCTCGCAAAGGTCCTGAAGATCGCGGTACCCAAGCGTCGCACGCCGTGGTTGCCGACCCTGGCGCCGATAGTCGAAAAAAGAGCCGCTGGAAAATCTCCTCCGAGCAGCGCGGCTCTGGCCTGGGCTGAACGCAATGCCACGCATCTGGCAACGCAGGGCGAGTTGCAGGCGATTCGCGTTATCAACGCTACCGGCAACAATCTTCGGGGCGTGAATGTTGAATTTCCGGTCGGCCTGCTGACCTGTGTCACCGGCGTCTCAGGTTCCGGCAAATCCACTCTTGTTAACGACACCTTGTACGCCGCCGTGGCGCGCCAGCTCTACCGCGCGCATGATGAGCCGGCGGCGCACGAGGAAATTCAGGGGATTGAGCATTTCGACAAGGTCATCAACGTGGACCAGTCGCCGATCGGTCGCACGCCGCGCAGCAACCCGGCCACCTACACCGGCATGTTCACGCCGATCCGCGAACTGATGGCGGAGATGAACATCTCGCGCGAACGCGGCTACGGTCCGGGTCGTTTCAGCTTCAACGTGGCCGGCGGCCGCTGCGAGGCCTGCCAGGGTGACGGCGTGAAGAAAGTCGAGATGCACTTTTTGCCTGACGTCTACGTGCTCTGCGACGTGTGCCACGGCCAGCGTTATAACCGCGAGACGCTCGAGGTTCTCTACAAAGGCAGGAACATCGCGCAGGTGCTGGACCTGACGGTGGAAGCAGCGGCAGAGTTTTTCAAGGCGGTGCCGACCATTGCTCGCAAGCTGCAAACGCTGCTCGATGTGGGCCTGTCGTACATCAAGCTGGGCCAATCCGCCACTACGCTGTCGGGCGGCGAAGCGCAACGCGTCAAGCTGGCGCTGGAGTTGTCCAAACGCGATACCGGGCGCACGCTCTACATCCTGGATGAACCCACCACCGGCCTGCATTTCGCCGACATCGCGCTGCTGCTGACCGTGCTGCAGCACCTGCGCGATGCGGGAAACACCATCGTGGTGATTGAGCACAATCTCGACGTCATCAAGACCGCCGACTGGATCATCGACATGGGACCCGAAGGCGGTGCCGGCGGCGGCCAGGTGGTCGGCAAGGGCACGCCGGAAGACATTGCGGCAAATCCCGCGAGCCATACCGGGCTTTACCTTAAACGGGTGCTCTAAAAAAATTATGCTGGGCGCCTGAGTGCATGCCTCAACCGTTCCATGCCGACGTGGCAAGGGGGTGTGGCATAGTTACAGCCGCCAGCCATCCCAACACAAAGAAGGAAACCGTGTCATGAACTTTCAGCAGTCCATCAAGCTGTGCTTCTCCAAATACGCGGATTTCGACGGACGGGCCTCGCGTCCCGAATATTGGTGGTTCGCGCTGTTCATTTTTCTGGGCGGTGCCATTCTGTCCATGGTTGGCAACGTACTGCCAGGGGTGTTTGCCGTCGCTACGCTGTTGCCGTCTTTAGCCGTTGCGGCCCGCCGGCTGCACGACACGGAACGCAGTGGCTGGTGGCTGCTGATTGGTTTGCTGCCGATGGTCGGTTTTATCGTGCTGATCGTTTTTCTGGCGCAGAAAAGCGTGGGCGGAACGCTGATGGCGCCCCAGGCAATCTGACGACGATGCGCGGGAACTCTGGATCAGCTTTTTTCCACCGTGGCATGGCCGCCAAAACCCTTGCGCATCAGCGCCAGCAGGCGGTTACTGGCATCGGCCTTGCCCTGAGAACTGAAGCGTGCCATCAACGCGGCGGAGATAACCGGCACCGGTGTTCCCTGGCGTGTCGCCTCATCCACGGTCCAGCGGCCTTCGCCCGAGTCCGCCACCACGGGTGCAAGTTTTTCCATCGCCGCCGGGTCCTTGAGCGCATCCGCGGTCAGGTCCAGCAGCCACGAACGCACCACGCTGCCGTGGCGCCATAACTCGGCCATTGCGTTCAGGTCGATCCGCATGTCGGTCTTTCCGGCCATCAGCGCAAAACCCTCGGCATACGACTGCATCATTCCGTATTCGATGCCGTTATGGATCATCTTGGTGAAGTGGCCGGCCCCGCTGGGCCCGGCATGCAGCCAGCCCCGGTCGGCGGCTGGCGCCAGACGCGTGAACAGTGGCTCCAACGCGGCAATAGCATCCGCTTCTCCACCGGCCATCAAACAAAAACCTTCCGCCAGACCCCAGATGCCGCCCGAAACGCCGCAGTCGACAAAGTCGATCTGGCTTTTTTTCCAGTGCCTTGCGCGGGTCTGCGAGTCCAGATAGTTGGCGTTGCCGCCGTCCACGATCACATCGCCCGCACGCAGTTCGGCCTCCAGCGCCAGCAGGGTCTGGTCGGTAATGGCGCCCGCAGGCAACATCAGCCATACCAGCCGGCGGCCGGTTTGCGCCTGCACCGCGTGTGCCAGCGTGTCGTGCAATTGCACGCCGGTTTCACCCGCCAGTGCGCTGCGCGCGGCATCTG
>JANYBQ010000236.1 GCA_025360705.1 Betaproteobacteria bacterium
TGCTCAACGCCGTGCCGCGGATGGAACCCAAAGGCCCGACGCAGGCAAGAAGGCGGACCATCGGCATGACGCCGCGACCGCAATTGCCGGGCGCCTGCCCCTACGCGTATCGCTGTCCGCGCGTCCAACCGCTGTGCGACACCAGCCGACCGGATTTGCTGCCGATCGGCGACCACCAGCTGGCCGCCTGCCACTTTCCGCACCGCGGGTTGTAGGCGACCCGTGGACTTCGGAGCCGGCCCGACCAGCACGCATCGGGTTCTGGAGCCCAGCTTCGATGGCGATCGGTGATATTGTTGCGCTTGCTCAAACGCAAACCCCGCATCCACGCTGCATTTAAAGGAACCCCGACCATGGTCAAACGCCGCTCCATACTGACATCCACCGTTGCGACCGCCGCGATCTGCGCCGTGCCGTTTGGCGCGCAGGCCCAGACAAAAAAAGACTCGCTCGTCCTTGCCATGGCGCTGGAGCCGGCGCCCGGGCTCGATCCCACCGGCGGCGCGGCCTCGGCGATTGCCGAAATCGCCCTGTACAACATCTTCGAGACGCTGACCAAGATCAACAGCGACGGCACCGTCACGCCTTTGCTGGCCGAAAGCTGGGAAGTGTCGCCCGATCTCAAGACCTATACGTTCAAGCTGCGCAAGGGCGTGAAGTTCCAGAACGGCGAACCGTTCAACGCGATGGCGGTCAAGTTTTCTTTCGAGCGCGCGGCGTCCGAGAAAAGCATCAACAAGGACAAGCGCACCTTTACCAGCATGTCCAGCGTGGCGGCGATCGACGACTACACGGTGGTTATTCTGAACACCCAGCTGGACCCGGAATTTTTGTTTGCGATGGGCCAGGGCACGGCCATCATCGTCGAACCCAGGAGCGCGGACAGCAACGGTACAAAACCGGTCGGAACCGGGCCGTTCCAGCTTGAAGTCTGGAACAAGGGCTCGTCGGTCGTGCTGAGCAAGTGGGACGGTTACCGCAATGCCGCCGCCATCAAGCTTAAAAAGGCGACGTTCCGGTTTATCAGCGACCCGGCCGCCCAGGTTGCGGCCCTGCTGGCCGGTGATGTGGACGCGTTCCCGCGCGTGACGCCGCGCGCCGTTCCGCAGTTCAAGAGCAACTCCAAGTTTCAGGTGGTTGTGAGCGGCTCGCGGGCCAAGACCATCCTGGCCATCAACAATAAAAAGAAGCCGCTTGACGACGTACGCGTGCGCCGCGCGATCCTGGCGGCCATCGACCGCAAGGCCGTCATTGAAGGCGCGGGCGACGGCTATGGCGCGCCTATCGGCAGCCACTATGTGCCCGGCGCTTTTGGATATGTAGACACCACCGGCATCAACCCGTTCAACATTGAAAAGGCCAAGGCGCTGCTGGCCGAAGCCGGCATCAAGACCCCACTGGAGTTGTCGCTCAAGTTGCCCCCGCCTCCCTACGCGCGCCAGGGCGGTGAAGTTATCGCGGCGCAACTGGCCAAGATCGGCATCATCGCGAAGATTGAAAACATCGAATTCGCACAGTGGCTCAGCAGTGTTTACACCAACAAGAACTACGATCTGACCATCATTTCGCACGTGGAGCCGTTTGACCTCGGCAACTATGCCAAGCCCGGCTATTACTGGGGTTACGAAAACCCCAAGTTCAACGAGCTGTTCGAAAAAATCCAGAACTCGCCGCGACCGGCCGACCGCGCCAAGCTGCTGGGCGATGCACAACGCATGCTGGCCAACGACGCGGTCAACGGCTTCCTGTTCCAGCCGCAATGGATCACCATCGCCAACAAGAACGTTCGGGGCCTGTGGAAAGACATGCCGATTTTTGCCAACGATCTGTCAGCCCTGTCCTGGGGTTGATTCGCCCCCATGGCTGAGCTGTATGCCTTGGGCGCCCGGGAGCTGCTGGATGGTTACCGGCGTCGGGAGTTTTCGCCGGTAGCTGTGATGCATTCGGTGCTGGCTCATGTCGAGCGCTGGGAACCGCATCTGTGCGCCACCTACCTGCTGCGACCGGAGGCGGCCCTGAAGCAGGCCAGGGCGTCCGAGGCGCGATGGCTGCGCGGCGAGCCCTGTGGTGTGCTGGACGGTGTGCCCCTGACCCTCAAGGACAACGTTGCAACCGCTGGCGACCCATCGCCACTGGGCACCGCCGCCACTCCTGCTAATCCGGCAAAACAGGACGCCCCTTCAGCGGCGCGCCTGCGCGAAGCCGGCGCGGTCATGTTCAGCAAGACCACCATGCCCGACTACGGTATGTTGTCCTCCGGCTTGTCGAGTTTTCACCCGCTGGCGCGCAATCCCTGGAACGTCGGCAAAACGCCGGGCGGGTCCAGCGCTGGCGCGGGAGCGGCCGCCGCCGCGGGCTACGGTCCGCTGCATCTAGGCACCGACATTGGCGGGTCCCTTCGCCTGCCGGCTGGCTGGTGCGGCATTTTCAGCCTGAAGCCCAGCTTGGGGCGCATCCCGATCGACCCGCCAGCTACGGGCCGTGCAGCCGGTCCGATGACACGCGGCGTGGCCGACTCGGCCTTGATGATGCAGGTGTTGTCGCTGCCCGATATACGCGACAGCATGAGCCTGCCGTACCAGCCAATTGTGTGGGGCGATTTCGATGCGGGGGCGGAGAAACTGCGCGGCCTGCGCGTTGGGCTGCTGCTGGATGCGGGTTGCGGCCTGCCGGTCGATTCCGAGATCACCCGGGCGGTGCAACGTGCCGCCCAACTGTTCGAGCAGGCCGGCGCGATTGTGGAGGTCATGCGGCCTTTCCTGACGCGCACCATGCTCGACGGCCTGGACTCCTTCTGGCGCAAGCGCTCGCAAATGGACCTGGCGGCGCTGGCACCCGAAGACAAGGCCAGGGTATTGCCGTACGTCGTCCAGTGGGCCGACAGCGCGGCAGGCATGAGCGGTACCGAGGTGTTTGTCGCCGCAAGCCAGAGCCATGCGACGCGGGTGGCTACCGTCAACGCCTGCGCCACCTACGACTTCGTGATTTCGCCTACCTCGCCGGTGCCGGCGTTCGCCGCCGAACTGCCCTCGCCCACCAACGACCCGCTGCAAGGGTTGGAACATATCGCGTTTACCGTGCCATACAACATGTCGGAGCAACCGGCGGCGTCGATCAACTGCGGTTACACCAGTACCGGCTTGCCGATCGGTTTGCAGATCGCCGGGCAGCGTTTCGACGATCTGGGCGTATTGCAGGTGGCGCGCGCGTTCGAACTGATCCGCGACGCGCAACGGCCCTGGCCGACGCCACCGGCCGCTCTTGCGGCGTCCTTACGCTGAGCCACAGCATGGTGCGCGACAGCCTGGGTAACCCGGTCCTTCTGCAGAACCCAGCCAGCCTGTCGGCAGTGAACGACTTCGTCGAAGGCTTCATCGCCTGTGAGGCGCGCGCGGCCAACGTTTTGTCCGTGGCCGCCAATGACCGCAGCGCATTGGTCCAGGCTTACTGTGCGGCGCTGCACATGTTTTCCGAGTCGCGTGCCGGGCCGGCCAGCGCACGCCCCTTCATCGACGCGGCACTCGCAGGGGCACCGGACGCCAGCCCACGCGAGCAGAATTTCGTAGCCGCGGTCGCCGCCTGGGTCGGCGGCGACATCCCGCGCGCGATCGAGCTGCACGAACAACAGGCGCGCGAATTTCCACGCGATCTGGCTTCCATCAAGTTGGGCCAGTACCACCTGTTCAACCATGGCAACGCACCCGGCATGTTGCGTCTGGCGCTGACGGCTTTGCCGCACGCGGGCGACGTGGCTTACATGCATGGCATGGCGGCGTTTGGCTGGGAACAATGCCACCTGCTGGAACAGGCCGAAAGCGCCGCGCGCAACGCCATTGCCATGAACCGCAAGGAACCATGGGCGCACCACGCGCTGGCCCACGTCATGTTGACGCAGGGGCGTCTGCACGAAGGCCTGCAGTTCATGCGGCACAGTAGCGCCAGCTGGACCGGCCTTAACTCTTTCATGGTCACGCACAACTGGTGGCACCTGGCGCTGTTCGCGCTCGATCTGGGCCAGGACGATGAGGTACTGCGCCTGTACGACCAGCAGGTGTGGGGCGTGGTCAAGGAGTATTCGCAGGACCAGATCGGCGCCGTCTCGCTGCTGGCCCGGCTGGAACTGGCCGGTGTCGATGTGGGACAACGCTGGCAGGACGTGGCCAACTATCTGACGAAGCGCACGCGCGACCAGGTATTGCCGTTCCTCGATTTGCAATACCTGTATGGCCTGGCCCGCGCGGGACGGCCGGAGGCCGACGTGTTGATGGCCAACATGGAGGCCTTTTGTGCGAACGCGTCTTTTATCGCGCCAGGCAACCCCGTGTTAGCAGAGCAAGGAACCACCCCCCATACCGCCAATAGAGCAGCCACCGACGTTTGGCGGCAGGTTTGCATTCCCGCCAGCCGGGGCCTGCTGGCCCATGCGCGCGGCGACTACGCGACTGCCGTTGACATGCTTGGCACCGCCCTTCCCCGCTTGATGGAGATCGGTGGCAGCCACGCGCAACGCGACCTGTTCGAACAAATCCACCTCGATGCCCTCACGCGCAGCGGACGGTGGAGCGCGGCGCGGCAGGTATTGCTGCAGCGGCAGCGTGGGCAGCCGGAATCGATCCGGCTGCGCCGCCAGGCAACGCGGGTTTACGCCGCGCGGGTCCTGGATGGCATAGGCGCGGCGTAGGCTACATAGCCCTCTCAAGGCATAAGTCTCCAGCACGCAGGGATCCCGTTAACGGATGCGGACCGTACCGAAAAACGCTTTCAGTCGGACGGCTCTTCGTCCATCTTCACGATCATGACCGGCACATGCGCCGCGTGCAGCACTTCGTTGGATACCGAGCCCAGCAAGGCGCTGCGCAATGCGCTGGCACCGCGGGCTCCCATGATGACAAGATCGCACGAATAACGTTCAACTATGTCCACGATCGTGTGGGCCGGGTCGCCGCTGGCGATTTCACGCTCGTACACCACGCCAGCGTTGATCAGCAGGGCTTCGGCCGGCGCCAGCGTGTCCACACCGGCAGCGGTACTGACACGCTCGAGTACTTCGGTGTCCGGCGCAACCACCATCTCGTACAGCGTCGCGGGTTCCTGCACATTCGCCAGCACCACGCTGCCGGACAGGCCGCGCTGCAACAGACTGATGGCG
Source organism: Betaproteobacteria bacterium (assembly GCA_025360705.1). Taxonomy (GTDB): domain Bacteria; phylum Pseudomonadota; class Gammaproteobacteria; order Burkholderiales; family Burkholderiaceae_C; genus CAISIP01. The sequence continues at coordinate 5,150 of JANYBQ010000236.1, forward strand.
AGCCGCACCGCCTTCAGGGACACTTCCGAGCCATCTACAGGAAGCAGAATTTTCATGGGGATCTCCAGTTAGGGATTGATTCAGCATACGCCGACGCGCAATCCCTCTTGGTGCTCTGGCGCGCCGCGCGTGACGATTGCCACAAGGATAATCGGTCGATGACCCAACTCGTCCTGATCCCGGGCCTGGCTTGCAATCCCGTGATGTGGCAGTCCCAGATGCAGGTGTTGCCAGCGCGTTTCCGAACCCGGATCACGGATGTCCATACCCGCTGCGACAGCATAGAAGACATGGCCCGTGCCTTGCTGGATCATTACCCAGGCGACCTGATTCTGTGCGGCGCTTCCATGGGCAGCATCGTGGCGATGGAGGTGGTGCGTCAGGCACCGCAACGCGTGAAGGGCATGGCCCTTCTTGGCACCAACGCACGGCCCGAGACCGACGATGTGCGCAAGCTGCGCGAGATGGCCATCGGGTTGTTCGAGAGCGGACGCGCAGCCGAGGTTTTACGGGCCAATGTGCCACTGGCTTTTCACGCCAGCCAAGCCAGCAATGCACAACTGGTGCAAACCTATCTCGACTTCCTGTTGGAGGCCGGGGCGGACCAACTGGTGCGCCAGAACCGCGCCCTGATGTCGCGCCCCGATGCCCGCACGCACCTGGCATCGGTGTGTTGCCCGGTGCTGATCATGTGTGGCGATTCCGACCAACTGACGCCACCGGAAAACGCGCGGGAAATCGCCGCGCTGATACCCGCTGCCCGACTCATCATGGTGCCGCGGTGCGGCCACATGCTGACGATGGAACAGCCAGATATGGTTAACGCGGGTTTGCTGCGGTGGCTGCAGCAGTTCGCACCGGCGGTCTGATTACGATTCGACCTTCTTCTGCGCGGCGACCTTGGCGATCAGGCGGCGCAGCACCGACGGCTCGACGAACTTGTCCACTTCTCCGCCCAGCACGGCGATTTCACGCACGAAGCTGCTTGAGATGAACTGGTACTTGTCGCTCGGCGTCAAGAACACCGTTTCGACATCTGGCATCAAGGTGCGGTTCATGCCCGCCAACTGAAACTCATAGTCGAAGTCGGTCACGGCGCGCAGGCCACGCACCATTGCCTTGGCGCCGCGCGCCACCACAAAGTCGCGCATCAGGCCGTCAAAACTCTCCACTGTCACATGGGGGTATGGCTTGACCACTTCGCATGCCATCTCCACGCGTTCTTCAAGCGTGAACATCGCCTTTTTGTGGTAACCCGCCGCGACCGCTACGATGACCCGGTCGAACAGTTGTGCGGCGCGCCGTATCACGTCCTCGTGGCCCAGCGTCATGGGGTCGAAGGTGCCAGGGTAGACGGCGATGATGTTGTTCGACATGTTGGCTCCTCGCGCGCTGGAGGAGCCAGCGGATGCGCCGCATTATGCATTGCGCGATCGGATGCGCTTAAGCAGGTGCGCGTGCGCTGCTCCGGCCTTCAAATGGCGGAACACGGTCAACCCAAACGGGGCGAGTTGCTCGTTGCTCCATGTTGAGGGCGCCTCCATATAAACGCACCCGACGGGCTTAAGCGCAACGGCGGCGGCTCGCAAAGCGCCTTCCAGCAAGTCAGAGTCGAATGGCGGATCTAAAAATGCAGCATCCATGCTGGCTGGCGCCAGCTGTTTAAGCATGGCGATTCCGTCGCCGCGGTGCACCCGTACGGCTCCAGCCTGCAATTTGGTTTGCGTTGCCTTGAGCTGGGTCACCAGAATCGGGTCCTGCTCCACCAGCAAAACGTCCTGCGCGCCGCGTGAAGCCGCCTCGAAACCCAGCACGCCAGTGCCGGCGAATACATCTATACACCGCCAACCGGTCAGGTCCTGTCCGAGCCAGTTAAACAAGGTTTCGCGCACGCGATCCGGTGTTGGCCGCAATCCCGGCCGGTCGGCAACCGGCAGTTTGCTGCGTTTCCAGATGCCACCGACGATGCGTATTTCGTGCCTGGCCATCGGACCGGATCAGTTGGCGCCGTCGGACCCGCCCACTACCACCGTGACCATCCGGTCAGGCTGCAATTTGCGCGCGAATGCGCCGCGCACATCGGCCACGGTCACCTTTTCGACTTGTTGGGTCCAAGTGTCCAGGTAATCGAGCGCCAGGTTGTTCCAGGCGATATTGGCCACGTTGCCGAGCAATTTGCGATTGCTGTCGATAAGCAATGGGAAACCGCCCACCAGGTTCGACTTCGCGGCATCCAGTTCGGCCTGGGTCGGGCCATCCTGCACGAAACGCGCAAGCACCTCACGCGACACCGCCAGCGCCTGTTTCGCCTGGTCGGGGCGAGTCTGCAGCCCGATCGTGAACGCACCGGCATGCAGGCCGGGCGAAAAATAGCTGTAGACGCTGTAACTCAGGCCGCGTTTTTCACGCACCTCGGAGGTCAGGCGCGAGACAAAACCGCCACCGCC
>JANYBQ010000263.1 GCA_025360705.1 Betaproteobacteria bacterium
ATCGCCATGCCGATCCAGGCGGTAGTGGTGGGTTTGTGGCCGAGTATTTTCATTTTTTTGACGCCATCAACGCTGGTGGCGCAAGCGGGGATTGACCAGGATGACCAGCACGTCGGCCAACGTATTCAGTATCACGAAGGCAGCCGCGAATACCAGGCCGCAAGCCTGGATGACAGGCACATCGCGTTTTGCCACGCCATCCACCATGAGCTGCCCGATGCCGGGGTACACGAAGACCGCTTCCAGCACGACGACACCCACTACCAGATAAGCGATGTTGAGTGCAATCACCGTGATGATGGGGGCAGCGGCATTCGGCAGCGCATGGCGCACGATAACGCGAGAACGCGTAGCGCCTTTCAGGAAAGCCATTTCAACGTAAGGACTGGACATCACCGCGAGCACCGAACTGCGCGTCATACGCAACATGTGCGCCGCTACCAGCAGCGTCAGCGCTATGGCGGGCAAGGTGGTGATGTAGACCCGCTCCCAAAAGCCGATGCCCGGGAACACCGTGGCCAGCGACGGAAACCAGTCCAGGTTCACGACGAACAGGATGATCAGCAAATACGCGATGAAAAATTCGGGGACCGAAATCGTGATCAGCGTCAACACATTGGCCGCGCGGTCGACGAACTTGCCTTCGTTGATGGCCGCCAGGATTCCCAGCCCGACCGACAGCGGGATCGCGATCAACGCAGCGTACGTAGCCAGGAACAGGGTGTTGTACAAGCGCGGCAGCAGCTCGTCGATGATGACGCGTTTATTGGTCATGGCCACGCCCAGGTCACCGCGTACCGCCCCCCATAACCAGTTGAAAAAGCGCTGGTACGCCGGTAGGTCCAAGCCCAGTTCCTTGCGAAATACCGCGAGCGCTTCCGGCGTCGCCTGATTGCCCAACACCGCCGACGCGACATCGCCCGGCAGAATCTGGGTACACACGAATATGAGCACGGAGACCGCGAACAGCGTCAGCACGCCCAGCCCCAGTCGATTTACAACGAGTTTTAACATCGGGGAGTCTTCCTGAGAAGCTGGTCAGGCACGCATGCCACAACCGGTTGCACCACGGGCCAAGGTGGCGTCGAGGAGCGGCGCCGTACACCCGTACGGTAAGCACCGCTGGCGCCAGTTTGGCCCGCGCAGTAGAACGCTTCGCCGCCTCTTAAGCGAACCAGCCCTTTTCGGCGATCCGCTGGTCGTTCAGGTCGTAGCGGGCGTGCGGCTGCAGTCCGCGCAGCTTGACGTTGCCTCCGTCCATCTGGTCACCAATGGCAAAGCACACCATGCCCGCTTCATCGGACAACAGACGCTGGCACTCCGCATACATGCCCTTGCGTTTGGTCTCGTCGAGTTCAACCCGTGCGTCCACTACCAGCTTGTCGAACTTGGGGTTGTCGTAATGGGTGTCGTTCCAGGCCTGGCCTTTGACGAAGGTCTGCGACAACTGCAGGTCGGCGGTTGGGCGGTTGCCCCAATACACCGCGCAAAACGGTGCCTTGAGCCACACGTTGTCCCAATAACCGTCGCCCGAGACGCGTTTGAGATCGATATTGCCGCCGGTCTTCTTGAAGGCTTCCTGAAACAGCACGCCCGAGTCTGTCGCGCCCGAGTACGCACCTTCGGATACCTGCAACTCGATGCCGCCGGTGTAGCCGGACTTCTTGAGGTGGAACTTGGCCTTGTCCAGATCGTAGGGGCGCTGGGCCTGTTTGGCATCGTAATACTTGTTGGCGGGCCCGATAGTGTGGTCGTTACCGATGGTCGCATAACCCGAATAGACGTTTTCGACGATCTTCTTGCGGTCGATGCCGTACTTCATTGCCAGCACCAGATCGCGGTTCTTGAATGGATCGGTATCGGTCAGCGCCACGAAGGCAAAGCGGTTGCCGGTGCCTTTGGTCCGCGACACCTGGAGATTCTTGTTCTTGGACAGGAGACCCACGGTTTTCGGATCGAGACGATTCACGGCATCGACCTGTCCAGTCACCAGCGCCTGTGTACGAGCCGCTGCATCGATGATGTAACGTAGTTCAACCGTGTCGAAATTGCCACGGCCCGGCTTCCAGTAGTCGCCCGGCTTGCGCTTGGCCACGATACGAACGCCCGGCTGCCATTCGACCAGCGTGAACGCGCCGGTGCCATCGGGTTTGGAAAAGTCCTTGGTGTCCTTGGGTACGATTATCAAGTGGTAGTCGGACAGAATGAACGGCAAGTCGGCATTGCCGGCCGACAGCGTGATCTGCAGCTGCGTCGGAGACAGTTTCTTCATCTCCTTGATCGGTTCGAGAATGCCTTTTGCGGGGGACTTGGTATCGGCGCCGCGGTGCAGTCCGATGGAATAGATCACGTCATCGACATCCAGCACCTTGCCCGATGTAAATGTCATGCCCTTACGCAGGTTGATGATCCATTCGGTGGCGCCCGGCTTGGATTCCCAGCTCTCGGCCAACTCCGGCGTGGCGTTGCCCTTGGTATCGATTTCCACCAGCGTGTTCCAGAACATCAGGCTGTAGGCGATCGGAATCGAGTCGGCATAGGTGCGCGGATCCAGGCTGTCGGAAGCTGAACCGCCCTCCATACCCAGACGCAGCGTGCCACCCTTTTTCGGAGTGCCTTGCGCCATCGCCGGCGCAGCGCCGAAGGTTGCAGATAGACCCAGCGCGGTCGCGCCGGTGATAATTTGACGGCGATCGAGAACGAGTCCCGAGTCCGCGGGGGTTGCTATCTTTTCCATGTTTTAAGATCTCCAATCAAGTCGATAAACAGCTCCCCGATCCGGCCATCCAAAGGATGGAAAATCTCGGGCAGCCCGAGGGCAACCAGCTTGCACTCTGCTTTTATCCTAACGCAATAAGCAGACCATGAGACATCCAGATAATCCCTTACGCAATCTCCACAGCGCTAAATGGCGGCATCAATAACTTGGATAGGAAACGCGTCTCAAACGCGGCGCGCAGTCGCAAAACGATCAAGCAGCGTCGCCATTGGCTCTGCAATCCATGACGCAAGTGGTAGCCCCCGCAGAGCGCCGAAAAACCCCGTTATTTTTATGCACCAAATGGGTCAACCGCAACCTGATCCACAGCCCATGTACGGTGCGCCGTAGCCGGGCCTTTCAGAGTTGCGACGGTTCGTGCGGTAGTTGCGGCAAAGGATGCAGTGGTGCATCCACCGGCTTGAAGCTGAACCGGCGGATCAGCTCTCCATAACCGCCAATGCGAAACCCGCCACAGCGCAGCAGGTACTCGTCGCGATTGGCCCAATACACACGGGGCAACAAGTACCAGGGCAGAGCCGGCAGATCGTGGTGTACCAGGTGAAAGTTGTTATTCAGGAAAAGCACACGCATGGGCCACGATGCTTCGTTGATCGCGATGCGGTGTTTACAGTCCTCAGCCGCACGGTGTTCGTAATAGGAACGCACCATGGCCAATGAGAGCGCCGGATACGCGATACAGAACAAATAAAACAGCGCGCCGATCGGGGTCCATGCCCGGATGCAGGCCAACATCAGGATCAGCAGCGCAATGTGGGTCAGCCACATCGGCACATAACGGTAGTTGCCACGCCGCACTTGGCCCAGGGCCTCTCTGCCCACTGAGACGATGGACATCGCGGGACCGAACATGAAGCGACCCCAAAAACGCTTGCGTTGCCAATACAGACCGCGCATCAGCCAGCCGCTGCGCTGCCAGGTAGCGCTGGACACGTAGTGCGTCTCCGGGTCCATTCCGGGCATGGTCAGGTTCGCATCGTTGTGATGGCGCAGGTGCGTTTCCATATACAAGGTGTAGGGAAACCAGACCGCCAGCGGTGCGTAGGCCAATATCTTGTTGAACCAGCGGTGGCGCGTTGGATGTCCATGCACCAATTCATGCTGGAACGACATAAACCATGCGCAGGTCACGATCAACAACATGGTGGTGGCAAACAGTCCCAGCGCCTGGGACCAGTACAGTGTCGCGCCCCAGGCCCCATAGACCAGAAAAAACATGAGCCAGGTTGGCCACTCGGTGCGCGCCATGGGCGTTTGCAGCAGCCGTTCCACAACCTGCTTTTGCGTGGGACTCAGGTACTCAGCCATGGACGGCTTGCGATGGTGGGACTCGGCCGATCTCGAATCGCTCTTTGGTAACGGCAAGCGCCGGATAACGCGCGGCGCGCTGCATGTCCACGTGGATGCGCGGCGCATTGGTGCTGCGTGCGGGCAAGTCCATCATGCGGTCTGGCTGATCAGCCACTCGCGCAGGATCCGGATCTTGGGCTGCTGGGCGCGTTCTGGTGGGTACACCAGGTAATAAGACAAGCCCTGATCGATGGTTAGCTTGAACGGGGCCACCAGAACGCCGTCGCGCAAACTCTCGCGCACCAGGTTCAGGTCGCCGATTGCCACGCCCTGGCCGCGCGTGGCCGCCGACAGAGCCAGCTCCAGCGTGTCGAAGGTTTGCCCGCGGCGCGTCGTCTTGCGGCCCACGCCAGCCTCCTGCAGCCAACGCGGCCAGGCATCCAGCGGCTCGCAATGCAACAGCGGCAAGGTGGCGAGATCCGCCGGCGTTGTTATACGTGCCGCCAGCACCGGCGAACAAACCGGCGTCAATACCTCGGGCATCAAGGCCACCGCTTGTACGTCCTTCCAGGCTCCGCGCCCCTGTACAACGGCAGCATCCACGTCGGAGCGTTCGAATTCCGGCTCCCATGCATCGAAGGTGGTAATGCGCACATCCACATCCGGGAGCAAAGCGCGCAGCTCCGGCAGCAACGGCAGGAACCAGCGCGCCGTAAAAGTCGGCGGCATGCGCAGCACCAGCACCTGGCCGATAGTGCGCAAACCATCGCAGGCGCTGGCCAGCCGGCTCAACGTGTCTTCCACCACCGGCAACAAGGACTGCCCTTCGGTCGTCAACTTCAAGCCGCGCTTGTGGCGAATGAACAGCGGGCAGCCCAGGTACTTCTCCAACTGCTGGATCTGCCGGCTTACCGCTCCCTGTGTCACGAACAACATCTCTCCTGCGCGGCTGAAACTGCCCGCAGTCGCAGCTGCCGCAAACACGGTAATGCCGTGTAGCGGAGGTAAGCGTCGGTGGAACAGATGGGTTTCCGATCCATGCGTTTCATGCACAGCATCCATGACTATTAATTAAGCAGATTCATAGGTGTGAGTATAGAATTGAAAGAAAATTCCTACAAGAGAAACATTACTAAATATCATCGATAAATGCCACGAATTACGCTAGAAAAGTCCCCACTGTTGAAATCCGTCGGATCGCGGCAACACCGGGTAACACTGCCGGAACCGTTCTTGGGATGGGTCGTCGCGGCGTTGCAAGCGCTCTCGATCTCTCCTTGGAAGTGAGTCCATGATTGCTTCACTGCCCATGTACACCAGCAGCCCCGCGCAGGTCGACCGGTTGTGGCGCCACATTGAAGCCAGCCTTACAGAGGCGAACGCGGGCGCAGTCCCGCGGGAACTGACATGGCCTCCCGACTACCTCGGGCACTGGCTCAGGCCTGAGTTGTTGTTGAGCCAGACTTGCAGTTTTCCGCTGGTCACCAAACTGGCAGGCAAGGTACGCGTGGTAGGTGCCTTTCGCTACCTGGCCGATGGATGCAACGGTATTTTTTGCCGCAGCAAACTGATAGTGCGTGCCAACGATATGGCCAATACCCTGATCGATCTGCGCGGCCGTACCGTCGCATACAACAGTACCGACTCCCAGTCCGGCCACAACAGTCTGCGGGCACTGGTGGCACCACTGGCACAGCATGGAGCTTTTTTTGCCAACCGGCTCGAAACCGGTTCCCACCGCGGATCGGTGGAGGCCGTGCGCGACGGACTGGCCGACATCGCTTCCATCGACTGCGTCACCCTGGCCGGTTTTGAAAAATATTCGCCTGACGTTACGCGAGGTATTCGTGTCCTGGGGTACAGCGACCCTTATCCCGGCCTGCCATTGATAACCGCTGCGCAGACCGGCGACGCAACGGTGGCGGCGTTGCGGGCGGCGCTGCAGCATGCAATGCAAGACCCGGTTCTTGGCGCGACACGCGCGGCCTTGTTTATCGGAGGTTTCGAGCCGGTTGAACTTTCCGCCTACCAGGTTTGCATCGATATGCGCGACCGGGCCTTGGCGCTGGATTGCCCCAGTCTGTAAACGGCATGGTGCAACAACCACAGGACGACCAGGTGCACGCCCTGTACCTGGCGCGCCTGCAGCGCCTGCGCGCGTTGATGCAAAAAGCCAATTTGCCGGCACTGCTGACGCTGGACGCGAATCATATTTTCTATGCGACCGGCGCGCGCAACATGCAGTTGTTCGGGCTGCGATCCCCCTCGCGTTACCTGCTGGTGTTTCAGTCCGGGCCGATGGTGTTG